>CAMYXG010000042.1 GCA_947303225.1 uncultured Caryophanales bacterium
TTAAATAATAAAGTTAATGGAATATCTAGAGGTGTCTTAAAAAAAGAAGGGCTAGGTGTAAATGGAATATATAATCAAGATTTTAATCCTAATTTGTTATTAATAGAAATAGGTGGAGTAGATAATACAACATCAGAAGCACTAAATACAACTTTAGCTTTTGCCGATTGCTTCATGGAGGTAATAGATGAAACAAATCATTAAAGGAACAGGAATAATGATGTTAATACTATTTTTTTCTCTTTATTTCAGTAAATATAATAATGATTATTATGAAAATAAAAGAATATTGACAGATGAAGCAATCAATAGATTTGAAAAAGACGTAAAAGAAGGAAAAAAAATAGATGCAAAAAACTATTTACCAAAAGAAAAAGATTATAATAATAAAGCATCAGAAATAGGTGTAAAATCATCAGAATTTATTGAAAAAGTATTTGAAAAAAGTTTAAGAGTAATCATGACATATTTAAATTCTATTCAAAATGAGTAAGAACTCTTTTTTTTTGAAAAAAATTATTGTATAATTTTATCAGAATAGAGTATGAGGTGCCGAATGATGACAAAAGAGAACACTGCCGTAGAACAATTTTTAAAGGAACTAGAGAGATGGATTCTTCAACAAGAAAAAGGGATAGAAGCCATTAAGGAAAAGCGAAAAGAAAGAAAATATATTGAAGATTTATTAGACGTATTAAGAACATCAAAAATTGGCTTTGCAATAGAAGTATCCACTGCAAAAGAAGAAAAGCAACAAGAATTTTATCATATTTTAAAAAAAGTAATCTCAGATGATCAAGAATATCATCGAATCATAAATGAAATAAAGAATTTATATTATTTAAGCGAATTAGAATTATTAGATGACTCATTCGTAAATCCTCAAAAAGAAACGGCTGAAAATGCAATTAATTTTATTATAATGAAATGTGAAGACTATTTAAAAATCATAGAAGATTCAAAAGAAGAAGAACGATTAAAAGAAGCATATCGATTGATGGAATCTCTTTTTACATTAGCTACAAAGTTTGATGATAATCAACTAGTAGAAGAAATTGAAGATATTGATTTTTTTCAAGAAATAATAATGGAATTGCAATTACCAAGTACAGTAATGTTAGATTTGGTAAACTATGTATTTGAAAAAACAAATGAACTACATAAAAAAAGTGCAAAGAAGAAAAAGAAAACAAATGCCTATCAAGAATTAGAAGATTTTTATGATGGAAATAGTATAGAAAATACAGAAGAATTATTAGACGAATTATTAGGAGAGAAAGAATCTTATTTTTATCATTAAAAAGGAGTATGAATATGCAAGAAGAACTATTATTACTAATCAGTTTAATAGAAGAAAGACTATTAAAAATTCAAAAACAACTAGATCAAAGAGAATTAGATAATAATTCTATTTATTCAAAAGAGAAAGACAGAATAAAAGAACTAAAGAAAAATAAAAACGTATTAGTCGATATCGATTTACAAAGAATAGAATTACTATTAAATGAATTACAAATAACAGATCAAGAAGATTTACTACAATCTATTGAGATAATACAAGTCTTATTAAAAATGAATAGAGATAAACATACTACATATAAAATAACAGAATCACAATTAGAATCCGTTAATCGACTATTAGAGAAAATAGAAGAATATGAACAAGAACAAGAAAAAGAATTAACTCAAGCAATAAAAGAAAAGAAGGAATACCAAAAATTACTAAATAGAATAATAAAGAAACAAGAACCAATCACAGAACTAACTATTATTAATAACCTTTTCAATGATTTAAGTATAACAGAAGAAACACAAAGCAGGATATTACTAGGTCTCATGAAATACAATAAAGAATTATATAGTCCAAATGAATTTTTAATACCAGAATGGGATATGTGAGAGAAGAAAGAATCACTCTTTCTTTTTTTTGCAATCTATGGTATAATAAGACACAATTTAGGGGGATGGATAGAATGATAGGAGAAAAAATCATCAATATTTCATTTGATTCAATCATAAGAGAATGCAATATGGAATCGGATTCTAGTGATAGACATTATGAAAACCTATGCAGAAGTAATTATAATATGATTCATGAAGTATTTCGTTATCGAAAATTTCAAGATGATTTTGCAGATTACTTAACACTTTATGAAGACGGAGAGAGTATTTTAGGACAATTCAGAGCGAGTTATGATGAATTTATAATAAAAGTATCATATTTTCTAAATATGGAAATAAGTAATCCAAGAAATGATGAGGAATTTGAATCACATGCAAGAGACAGAATAAAAGTATTAGAAGGAATAAAAACAATAGAAGAATTAAAAAAAGAATTTCCAGCATTATATAGAGATTTCATAGATGGAAGAAAGTATATGGATACTCTTCGAACTCAAAAGAATTATTTATCTGAAGAAGACTACAAAGAAAGAAAACATTATTATTATTCATGTGCATTGAAATATAATTTAGAAAACTTTATAGAAAGACAAGTAATCCTATACAGTCGTTTTGTAAATCATAGAAAAGAATATGAAGAAAGAATTAAAAAACAGTCAGCAAATCGTTACCTAAAAACACACTTTAATCAAGACAAATTAGCCATGTTAGTAATTGCTGAAATAGTAAGAAGTGCAGAAAATACAGAAGAAAGACAAGAAATAAAAAAATATCTTAAAATAATAGGCAGATATATATCATCTGATTTTGATCAATCAGTAGAAGTGATAGATAGTCATGGTAATAAAGTCAATATAGAAGAAATATTAAAAAGATATTATCATCTTCAACAAAAATTAAAAGAAACAAATCAGAGAGTAAGCTGGGAACTTGTTCCAGAAGGAAGAGAACTATTTACAGTCGTAACAGAAAAAAAGAGTCCTCGTAAAACCAAAATGACAAAAGAACAAGCAACTCATTTAAGAAAAATAGGAGAAGAGAGAACAAAAATATATGAAAGTAGTAATTATCTAGCAAAAGTAATTGGTAGACTACAATATAAAGGTTATGTAGCATATATTTATCCAAATGGAGAAGTAATTTTAGATAGAGAGTATGATCCTGATAGAGTATCTACTGCAACTGGGAATGCTATTTTTAATATGAAAGTAGCAGATTTTGAAGCATTAAGTAGATTAGATAAATATGAACTAAAAAAGAGTCCAAAGGTAACAAGAATCGTTCATTCTAAAAATTGGCAAAAAAGAGTACAAGATATTATTTCTAGAGAAGGTACAGAAGAAGAACAAGAACAAGCTAAAAAATTAGTAATGAAACTAAAGAAAAAGAATAGTAAGTAAATAAAAAATACTATTCTTTTTTATTGATACAATTCTTTCTTGATTAGTTCAAGATTTTCTCTCATGATTGTTAAATAATCTTTCTTTTCAGTTCGCTCATCATCTGAAATGTTATCTAATTTATGCAATTCCAACGCTTGGACACTATCATAAGAATCAAGTAATGCTTTAGCACTATCATTTATTTCTTGACCTTTAAACATTAATATATAACTAATGCTATCATTTTCCATTAAACTTTCTGCATCAGCTAAAGTTTTTTGTGTTGCATCACTATCTATACAAACAACAGTAAGACCAAATTTTTCTAAATACTTTAAAGCACTATCAGCAACAACAACTGTTTTATTATTAGTACTATCAACCGCAACACGATACTCAGCATCTAATTCACTTAACCGGATTTTTAAATCTTCATAAGCTTCATCAATCTCTTTTTTTAAATAAGTACTTGAAATATATTCGTTTAAACTGATTCGTACATTTTGAGCCATCATCAACAAGGAAGATGGATTTAACCATAATTCTTCAGGAGAATAATCAGTTTCTAAAACATAAGCAGTATCAATGATTTTTAAATCAGGATTCATGGATAATAAGTCCATAGCTAAATCACGTTCCTTTTCTAAAAGACCATTATAAACAAATAAATCTTTAGTAGAATATTCTAATTTCTGCTTTTGATTAATTTTGTAGTTATAAATATCAACTCCATCAGGATAAATAGAGGTAATCTTAGCATGATTTCCATATAAATTTTTTACAACAAATTCATTTGGATAATTTGTAACGGATACTTCAATGTTATCCATAGTATCATTAGTACATCCGGTAAGTAATAATATTCCCATAATAAAAATTAAATATTTTAATCTTTTCATTCTTTTTTCTCCTTTTTTAGTGGTACTGGATCATAACCAGAAGCGCCAAAAGGATGACAACGTAGTACCCTTTTAATAGTAAGATAGCTTCCTTTAAAAGATCCATAAGTTATAATAGCTTCTTTTGCATAATTAGAGCAAGTAGGGATAAACCGACAATGCCTATGACTAGCAAAAGGTATTTTTTGATAAATATTAATGATAGAAATCAAAAAATGTTTCATATCATCACCACAATCATTGTACTATCATTCCTATGATTTTTCAAGTGAAAGAAAACAGAAAAAAAAGAAAAGAAAATGTCTAGTTTAGTAAAATCGCATAAAACATTGTTGCATTAATCATAGAAAAAGGGTACAATGAAAGTAATAATAGTAGAGAAAGGAAGTTATAAAATGAGAACAAAAAAATATAAGGTGGCTTTACTAGTTGTCATCGTTTTATTGTGCGGAATAACGATTGCGTACGCAGCATTATCAACAACATTGACAATCACATTTAATAAAGTAACCCAAGCTGGTTCAGATGTAGTTTCTTGGAGCCAAACAATGACCTGTTCTAAAACAAATGATGTAGGAACAAGTGCAACAGGAAGAACATGTGGAGCAATAACAGTATCTGGAACAGCTGCAACTATAGCAGATACAACTTTATCAAAGCCAGGAGACGGTTGTGTTTATAAATGTACAATTACAAACACAGGAAAAATTGCAGCAAAGATTAATACAATTGTTCCAACATCACCAACATCCATTACTTGTACAAATACAAGTGCATCATCTTCAGCAACAGCAAAAATGGTATGTGGAAATATTACTTATGGAGTTTATGCATCTGCAACAGTTAGTGGAACAACAATAACAACAACAAATCTAACTGCTCCATCCGCAGCAATAGCAACTAATGGAACGAAAGATTTTTATGTTGTTGCACAATATACTGGAACCGCATTGAATAGTTCAGCAGTAACACAAACAGGTGGTAAATTTACATTTACGTTAGCACAAAGTTAGGAGGAAAAAAAATGAAAAGAAATTATAAATTAGGATTAATTGCTGTAGTAGTAGCACTTTGCAGTATTGCAATTGCCTATGCAGCACTTTCCACAACATTGACAATAACATTTAATAAAGTAACACAAAATGCATTATCGTGGGATGTGGCTTTTGATACAACTACAACATCCGTAACAGCAACAAAAGTAGGATCAAGTGATACAGGAAGAAGTTGCGGAGCTGCAACGGTAGCAGCCACTACTGTAACAGTAGCAGATACAACTTTATCAAAACCAGGAGATGGATGTATCTATAAATTACCAATCAGAAACAACGGAACAGTTGATGCAACATTAGCATCAGTAACAGCAACAGCTCCAGGGTCAACTTCTTGTACTCCAACTAATGCATCAGGATCTGCATCAGCAAAATTAGTATGTGGAAATATTACCTATCAGTTAGTAAAAACAGCTACAGCAAACACCTCAACATATGCAATTACTACAACAAATTTAACAACAGGAACAGCTCTAGCAAAAAAATCAGGATCAACAGCAACTTCAATGGATACATACTTAGTAGTGCAATATACTGGTACATCTCTAGCAAGCACAGCTACAACCCAAACTGGTGCAAAATTTACATTAGTATTTAATCAAAAATAAAGGAGAAACTTATGAAAAAAATCAATAAAGAAGAATTAAAATTTGTCTTATTAGTAGCTACAATATTAGTAGCAGGAGTTGGAATTGCTTATGCAGCATTATCCACAACCTTAACGATTACATTCGGAACAGTTACACAAAGTGCATTATCATGGAATGTAGCTTTTACTGGAACAAGCGCACCAGTAACAGCAGCAGGAACATCTGATACAGGAAGAAGTTGTGGAGCAGCAACTGTTACTGCAACATCAGTTACAGTTGCAGACACCACTCTATCAAAACCAGGAGATAAATGTACCTATACATTAACCGTAAAAAATAGTGGAACAGTAGCAGCAAAGCTAAATTCCATCACTTCAACAGCACCAAGTGGAGTAACATGTGGAACAGCAACAGGAGGAAACTTAGTGTGTGGAAACATTACATATAAACTTACCACGGATGAATCAGGAAGTACCCTATTAACATCCGGTGGAACAGTGAATCCAAATGGAACGCAAACAATTTACCTAGTAGCAATGTATAATGCTAATACATTACAATCAACTGCAATCACTCATACGGGGGCTAAATTCACCCTTAGTTATGTACAAGCGTAAAGGAGAATGAAATAATATGGAAAAAGAACAAAGTCAACAAAAAAGACAAACAATGATTATAGTAACAATATTATGTGCTTGTTTATTTGGTTTAGTAGTTGCTTATTCTGCATTAAGTACTACGTTAACTATAACATTTGGTAACGTTAAACAAAATTCCCTAAGTTGGAATGTAGGATTTGAAACAGGTACTATTTCTGGAACGAAAACAGGAGGTAGTAGTGTAGTCTGTGGAGATGCAACCGCAACAACGAATACAGTTTCAATAGCAAGTACAACTCTTACAACATTACATGATAAATGTGTATATAAATTAAAAATTAAAAATACAGGATCTGTAGATGCTTTATTATCAACTATTGCTGCACAAAATCCAGCATCAACAACTTGCAACACAACAACTACTTCACAAATGGTATGCGGAAATATTACATATAGATTCACAAGTGACCAAGCTGGAAGTACTTTACTAGGAACAGGAAGTACCTTAGCTGCTAGTACAGGAACATTAGATGTATACCTATCAGCTGAATATACAGGTACAACAACAGGTAGTGAAAGTATTCAAAATAATGGAGGATTTACATTAAATTATACACAAAAATAATACATTAAATAGAAAGGAAAGGGGTAACAATAATGGAAGATCAAAATGATGTAGAAGTACTTGATTTAGAAAAAACTGTTCAAGTTCCACCATTAGAGCAATCACAAGAAATGACCATTCCTACAGAAAAACTAGAATCAGTTCAAGAACCAGTAGTAAATTCTTCTATCAATAATATGAATGATGTAAAGCCAGAACCAATAGAAGAAAAGACTCCTAGAAGTTTGCCAAACACCCCGATTGATCATACAGAAGAAATAAAGAAGTATAAAAAGCATAATAGTTATCAAAGCAGAATGATAAAATATGCTGTATTTTCAATACTATCTATTTTGTTAATAATCATATCTTTCACTAGCTATCGATTGCTTATAAAAGAAACTTCAACTTATACTGAAAATGCAAAAGTATCCTATCAAGTTTGTTTAAAAGAAAATAATTATTATCAAGATAAATGTATTGGAGAGAATGCAGAATATGTTGCTGCAATTACAGACACAATACGAGCAGATTTTAATTATAGTGCAGTTTATCAAGAAAAAGAAGTAAATCACTATAGTTATTATTTGAAGAGTCAAATTCAAATGAAAACTGATGATGAAAATGAAAGAGAATTTTTGAATAAAGAAAAAAAATTAACGTCATTAAAGAAAATTGATTTAAATGGAAATGTTTTAAATATAGTAGAATCAGTAGAAATTCCATTTAAAAAATATAATGATTATGCTCAAAATTACAAAAATGATTATGGTTTGATTAATAATAGTAATTTGATTATTTCCTTAGTTGTAAAAGAAGGAAATAAAGAAACAGAAGTATCTTCAATAACAATTCCTTTAACGAAATTATCTTACAACATAAGTAAAAAAGAAATTAATAATGAAGTAAAAACATATGAGATTAAAACGAATAAGATGGTCAAATATCTTCTAACTGCCGGAATGATTTTAGGTGGATTATTAACAATAATATCATTCCTAAATATTTTAAGATTTTTATGGAAAACAAGAACAAAGAAATCTTCTTATCAAAAGAAATTACAACAAATATTAAATACATATGACAGAGTAATTATTACATTAGAAGATAAAAATACTATTATAAACAATCAAGAAGTATATAAAGTAAAATCATTCTTAGAATTATTAGATGTAAGAGATACAATTGATAAGCCAATTTTATATTATAAAGTGAATGATATTAAAACAGAGTTTTATGTACAAGATATTCATAAAACTTATAAGTTTACAATGAAAGAGTCTGATTTTGAAGACAAGAAATAGGGGGATATATGATAAGAAAAAAGAAGATAATCCTTTCTTTTATAATAATAGCAGTTGTGCTACTTTTAAGTATTGCAATTGCCTATGCAGCATTATCAACATCGTTAACTGTAACAGTAAATAAAGTAACACAAAATCCAATGACATGGGACATAGCCTTTCAAACTGGAACAGTTGCGGGAGTATCCACATCAACCAATTCATTATCTTCTTGTGGTTCTGCTACAGCAACAACAGATACCATATCGGGAATATCAACAACATTAGCTGATGTGGGAGATAAATGTGCATACACATTTGTGATTAGAAATAACGGAACAATTGCTGGTAAAATATCTTCAATTGATATTACAAAACCAACCAATACAACATGTACGATAACAGGAAGCACGATGGTGTGTGGAGATATTACTTACAAATTACACTATGATAATGAAAGCTCAACATCACTTGTAGGAATTGGAGACACAATTGCTCCAAAAGTTGATTCAACACCAACAACGAAGACAGTTGTCCTAACTATAGAGCATACTGGGACAACGGCATCAACAGAAGACTATGATCAACTAGGATTCTCTTATAAAATTACGTATGAACAAAATTAAAAAAAGGAGAGATAATTATGAAACATTCCACAAAGATCATTTGTATCGAATTGGCACTCATAATTGCCTCTCTTTTTTGCTTAATTCTCTTTTCTATAAATTATTATGCAACTTTAGCAATTCTAATTGTTTTAGCAATAGCAATATCATTTATCTTAAAACCAGAAAAAAGAAAAGAACGATTTAATACAGACATTTTATTAATAACAATAATTACCATTTTATTTTATTATGCAGTTACTTATTTTATTGGTT
>CAMYXG010000043.1 GCA_947303225.1 uncultured Caryophanales bacterium
TTGTATCATAAATTCTTCTAATATAAAAGAAAAAGTAGACATATCTACTTATTCTAATTCCATATTTTCTAACTCTTCTACAATTGATTTTTGTTCTTCTAGTATTACTTTTATTTTTCTTTCAAAAATTTTGATGTTTTTTTTCTGGATTTCCGCTTTCCAATCTACCTTTTCTGCCTTTTCTAATGCTTCATTTACAATGACAGAAGCATTTTGCTTGGCTTCTTGTATTATTATTTCTTTTTCTTCATTTGCTTTTTTGATTATCATTTCACTTGATTCTTCTGCTTTAATCAAAGTGTTTTTTAACGTATTTTCTATCTTTTGATAATCATTCAATTGATTTTTCAAGTCTTTTATTTCTTCTTGTTGCTGTTTTATTGTATCTACTAATTCTTCAGTTTGTTTTACAACATCACTGATAAATTGATTTACCTCTTCACGATTGTATCCATTTTCTTCCAACCTAAACTTTCCCATAGAATCCCCTAAAAATCATTTCTTTGTTTAAAAGAAATCTTCTTCTTCATTCTCGCTGTCTTTTTCTTTTTTATTTCGAGATGATTTGCTACTTGAAGTATTGTTATCTTCACTAATTGCACCTTCTACGTTGACGTTATTAGGAGTGCATAAGAAAATTCCTCCTCCTAATTTTTGTAAGTCTCCTCCAATGGCATAGATAGTTCCATATAGAAAATCAACAATTCTTTTTGCTTGATCTGGTGTAACTCTTTTTAGATTTACGACAACTGCACTTCTATTTTTTAAGTAATCGGCAATTTGTTGGCTTTCCGAATAAGCACGTGGCTCTAACAGCATCATCTTTGATCCTGCTATTCCGTTCTGTTCATGGAATTCTTCTCTTGAAGTTGTGTAATAATTCTCATCTCCAGTTACTTCAGCTGGTTCTTCTCCTCCAAAAAAACCTTTTATTTTATCTTTCATAATCTATCCTCCATTTTGCTATCTAATCTTTACTATAATTCATTTTATCATAAAAATACAAAAACACAAAGAATTATTTAGACAAATATTAAAGATTGTCAAAAAAAACATAGATTACGTAAATCTATGCTTCAAAAAAATAATATTTTTTTAGATTGAGACTCATGATTTTCTCAATCTTGGTTTTAAAAAGAATTATATCTAATTAGCTATATTAAATATGCTCCTTTTTCGAGTATCCTTCTCTTTTTTACAATATTGCAATTTTTTCAATAGTAATTTCGTTGTCACGAGATTTTTATTTTAGTAAATCCGTAATTTCCTAAACATTTAACTTTTATTTTGTAATAGATGCCTAATCTTACAAACCTTGAACTATTATTTTATAGAATTGTTTCTATAAACATTTAACTATTGTTATTACCTTATTAAAATACGTAATTTTAATAAGTATTTAGTTCTTACTTTTATAATTGCGTAAATTATAAAACTTTTAGATTTTACTTTCAGTTGATACGTAATCAATGAAATATTGGCTTCTTATTTTGTAATAGATACTTAATCTACCAAACTTTTGACCTTTATTTTATAGAACGTTAATTCTTATAAACATTTAACATTTTCTGTTATTACCAAAAGGTTTAAGTTTCCTTTTGTATTGGGCCATTATCTACATCATTTTTTTTAAATCATGTAGTATTGAAGCTTTACTATTTAAAAATACATAATTTTTAAATACTTTAATCCTTATTTTGAAAAGATACTTAATCTACCAAACTTTAGACTATTATTTTATAGAATGATATTCTACAAACTTTTAACTTATCGTTATTACCTTTATAAGATACGTAATCTTATCAGTGTTAAGTCCTTATTTTTAATAATTACATAAATTATTAAAAAGTTAAGTCTTATTTTAATAGATATTTCTATTAAACATTAAATCTTTTCGTGATTAGATCATTGCTAATTAAATTAGCAATCAACTTCTCTACTATTGATATATTCATTTTATTATAATAATTTTTTAGTGTCAACCTTTTTTTTGGTTTTTTTTATTTTTTTATTTTAATGTGTCAAGTACCTGTCTTATAATGGCATATTTATATAAGTTCCTTGTGCTGTAGGCTGTGCTTGTGATGTACTTGTTGTTTGAGCCGTACCTGTGGATATTCCATTTGTATTCATTGTCATAGGTTGTGGCGATATATTATTTTGATTGCTTCCTAATACTTGTTGATTCTGAGTAGATGGAGGTAATTGATAATTTGTTGTCATTGGAGCTTGTTGAGTTGGATTATTTAATGGTAAACTTTGATTTACATTGTTTGTATTCGTATTATTTGCTGTAAACCATATACTTTCAAGATCTACGTTATTGGATGATGGTCTAGGGTTTGGTAAATCAATATACATTGTTATTGGAACTTTGAAAGCGGTTCCAAATGCAATACAGTTTCCTGGTTTAAGATTTTTTAATTGTAATACTACTTCTTCTGATATATTAGGAACCATTTGCTCAATATAATGTAAATCAGTAGGATGAAGTGTTCTTAAAATAACAAAGTTAGAGCATTGTGAGATACAGGTATCAGATAGTTCTGATGGTCGTTGAGTAATTAATGTTAAAAATACTCCGTATTTTCTTCCCTCTTTGGTAATTCTTTCAAAAATATTGTATCCCAGTATTTCTACATCTTTGTCATGTTGAACATAACGATGTGCTTCTTCAATAATGATATGAAATGCTTTTGAACCTCTTGGAGTAATACTACTTGCTTTTCTAAATAACATACGAGATATTATTTTTGTGAAGCATTTTGCTAATCTATCATCAATATAGTTAATATTAAAATTAACAATTTGACATTTTCCGCCTGTTTTTGGGTTGGTTACTAATTGATTAATATACTCTTCTTGTGTCATATATGTTGGGCAAGCAAAATAGATGGCATTTTCTCCTGTAGCAAGTGTATGAAGTCTTACACTAAGTACATTGGCAATATCAAATATTCGGTCACTTTTTAGCATTCCTTCACTAATTAGGGCAAAATCCATTGCATTTTCTAAATCGGATAATGTATAGTATTTTGACTTATCTTCTTCTGATAATTCTTCTTCTTCTTCAATAATGTAACTTCTTATGAATTCTACTACCAATTCCATTTCTTGCATCTTGCCTGTTTTATCAATATATAAACACTGTTTTAAAGTCCTTGTGTATCCTGGTTGAACAATTTGACTATTTAAGCTTAACTCTGGTGTATTAAATTTAGTAAGAATTGCGACTACTTGATCTCTTATCTTAGTTGATGCTGCTCCTGATAGCATAATATCTTGTATTGCTCTAGCGATAATGTCATTTTTTCTACGAATAACCATTTCTGATGTTCCAGTTAGTATTGGTACTAACTTTAACATTTTTTCAATAATCGGTAATTGACTTGGATTATTAGCATCTAGTAATAATGCAAAATCATCTACATCTAGTAACCAAACTGGTAACCTTAATAATTCTAATTGTTGATCTAATGGATTTGTTGTGTAAACTTTATAGTCTAATGATGGATTATAATCATGTAATCTTCCAAATGCATTTGTGTATTCTCCATAAGCATCAAAGAAAAATAAATTTGAATTAATTGGAGGATTTTTCATACTTGTAAATAATTTTTGAATAATCGATGCCGTAGTACAACTTTTTCCAGCTCCAGAATTTCCTAATATTGCAAAATGATTATTAAAGAAATCATTAATAGATACATTTATTTTGTATCCTTTATAAATATTGCTTGTTCCAAAATTCGTTTGACCATCTTGAATTGACTGATTGCCTAATAATAATTCTAATTCCTCAGCATTTACTAGGCGTACTTTTGATTTAAACGATGGTTTGCTACTACTTCCTGGGGCAAATGATTCTCCTATTATTTCTCCGACAATATTTGCTTTTAATACTTCTTGATTGACATTTACAATTTCCCCTACTACTTTATGCTCTTCATCTTCAAAAACAATATGTAAATTTACTAAATTAGGTTGATTATTAATGTCAATCGCTAATCTTACTATTACAGAGTTATTGATAATTTCTTGTATCTTACCTAGCATCTAACCACCTCTTATTATAATTCAGTATAACAAATCTTTTTCAAAATGTCATTATTTATAAAATTATTTTTATTTTTTTATAGTTTAAAAACTTATCTCATGCTATAATAGAATAAGAATAAACTAGAGGTGTGTGTTATGAAGCTATATTTAGTAGATGATTACAAAGTTTATACGTACTCCCTGCCAAATAAAATTGAAGATGCTTTTATCATCAATTATGTGCATTATTCTGGTGAGGAGGAAACTATTACTTTTATTGCTGAAGAGAATCAATGGGCTATCGAAAGCAGCCCAGAGATACATTTTCAAAACAATGGGAATGTTATTGAAAAAGATTATTTAAAAAATGATGCTATTTATACGATTCAATTTAGTGACTTAACTGATTTTGTAACTTTATATTGCTTTGATGCACACCAACCATATTATTTTTATGATCTTCCCGGGAATAAGCTTGAGTTATATGTGGGAAAGACCGGTAATTGTGATATTTCTTATAATCATCCTTTTATGTCTTCTCCTCAGTTTCGCCTTTATAAGCAAAATGGATTATGGATTTTAGAAGATAATGGATTGGCTTCTACTAGGATATATCATAATAATCGAAGAGTTCGTCGAGCATTATTAAATATGGGAGATGTTATTTTTACAAATGGATTAAAACTCATTTGGATGGATTTTATGATTATTGTTAATAATCCAAATAATTTGGTAAAAACTTCTTTACCAGGACATGTATTTCCTAATAATAAGCCTGTTGAAAATACTTATACTCCAGTTAAAGATACAGAAAGAGCTATTGTATTATATAATGATAATCAAGTATTTTTTCATACACCAAGAATGAAAGAAGATATTGTAAAAAAAGATATTGAGATTGAAAGACCTCCTCAAATGGTAGATGGGGACCACATGCCTATTATTCTTAGTATTGGTACTACTGCTATTATGGGAGTTTCTTCCTTATTTACTGGCTTTGTAGCTGTTTCAAAAGTGACTTCAGGTGAATCTACTCTGATGGAAGCTTCTACGGAAATTGTATTATGTGTAACTATGGTTGTTGGATCTATTCTTTTACCAATGCTTGTTGAAAAATATAACAAAAAACAGGCTAAGAAAAAAGAAGAAATTAGAAAAAAAGTTTATCGAGAATATCTTGCTTCTGTACAAGAAAATATAAAAAAAGAAATAGAAAAAGAGCAAAAGATTCTTAATGATACATATTTTGATGGTGAAAAATTAAAAACTATTATTCAGGAAAAATCTAATAAAATATGGAGTCGTGAAATAACAGATAATGACTTCTTAACTATTCGATTGGGAATAGGAAATAAGAATGCTGCTATGAATTTGATATTTTCTAAATTAGCATATGATGTTGACAACGATGTTTTAAATAAAGAAGCTGAGGCATTATCAGAACAGAACTTAATTCTTTCTAATGTTCCCATTACGATTTCGTTAGTAGAAAATGATATATTACCACTTGTTATCTCGAGAGATTATGCTAATCGAACTTCTTTCTTAAACTTTTTACTATTACAGTTAATTAGTTATTATAGTGGAAATGATTTAAAAATTGTTGTTTTTACCACAGAAAATAATCATGATCAGTGGTCTTTCTTAAAATATCTTCCACACTGTGCAAATGAAACTAGAAAGTTTCGATTTTATGCAGAAACGGAGGATGAGGCAAAACAAGTATCTGCTTATCTTGAAAAGATGTATCAAAATCGATGGGATCGTGTCAATAATAAGAATAAAGAGGATAATGATGATGATGATTCACAAACAATTAATGTAAATGATGAGAAAATTGCTTATAAATTTTTTGAGCCATATTATTTAATTATTACGGATAACTATGTTTCTGCTAAAAGATATGGTATTATTCAAAAACTATTAAATCATACTATTAATCTTGGTTTTTCTTTAATGACTATTGAGCCTACTATGCAGAATGTTCCTAGTAAGTGTGAAAATATTGTTGAAGTAAACTCTTCTCTTGCTGGAATTGTAAATAAAAGTTTGAATGAGAATCAGGAACATAATGTATTTCGCCCAGATTTATTTTCTGAGACTCTAACTCCTTATGCTAATATTATTGGAAACATTCCTTTATCTGCCGAATCTACTGCGGGTAAATTACCAAAAACTTTATCGTTCTTGGAAATGTATAAGGTTGGAAAAATAGAACAGTTAAATATTTTAAATAGATGGATAAAAAATGATCCTACTCTTAGTCTTTCTACTCCTATTGGAGTTCATGAAGATGGAAAACTCTTCGAATTAGATTTACATGAAAAATTCCATGGTCCTCATGGTTTAGTAGCAGGATCTACTGGTTCTGGTAAATCAGAGTTTATCATCACCTTTATTCTTTCTATGGCTATTAATTATCATCCATACGAAGCGCAATTTGTTTTAATTGATTATAAAGGTGGAGGATTGGCTGGTGCTTTTGAAAATAAAGAAACAGGTATTAAATTGCCGCATTTAGTTGGTACTATTACAAACTTAGATGTTAGTGAAATGAATCGTACTTTAGTTTCTATTAATTCTGAATTAAAACGAAGACAGCGAATGTTTAATGAAGCGAGGGATTCTTTAAATGAAAGTACAGTAGATATTTATAAGTATCAAAAGTTTTATCGTGAAGGAAAAGTTAAAGAGCCTATGTCTCACCTATTTATCATTTCCGATGAGTTTGCTGAGTTAAAATCACAGCAACCAGATTTCATGGATGCACTTGTTTCGACAGCACGTATTGGTCGTTCTTTAGGTGTTCATTTGATTCTAGCAACACAAAAGCCAGCTGGAGTTGTTGATGATCAAATATGGTCAAACTCTCGTTTTAAAGTTTGTTTAAAAGTTGCTACTGCAGAGGATTCTCGTGAATTACTTCGTCGTCCTGAAGCTGCTGAGATTAAAGAAACAGGTCGTTTCTATTTACAAGTTGGATTTAATGAATTATTTGAACTTGGACAATCTGGTTGGGCAGGTGCTAAATATAATCCTACCGATCATATTGTTAAAAATATTGATAATTCTATTGATATAATTGATAGTGTTGGTAGTGTTGTTAAAAGTATCAATGATTCTAGAGTTGAAAATTCTCAAAACCATGGAGAACAATTAACGAATATTGTTAAAACTTTATATAATATCGCAATTCGTGAGAAAATTGTATTTCAATCTATGTGGCTTCCAAGTTTACCGGCTGAAATATATATTTCTAATATCATAAAAAAATATAATTATCAGAGTGAACCTTATTATATTAAACCAATTGTTGGGGAATATGATGATCCAGAAAGACAGTTTCAAGGAGAGTTTGATGTAGACTTTTCCGGAAATGGAAACTTATTAATCTATGGATTAGCTGGATCTGGTAAAGAAAATTTAGTAACTACAATTTTATACTCTATCTGTGTATTTCATTCTTCTAAAGAAGTGAATATATATATATTAGATTTTGGTGCAGAAGTTTTAAAAGTTTTTAAAGATATGCCTCAAGTTGGAGATATTGCTTTAATTGATGATCGGGATAAGATTAAAGGTCTTTTGTTGATGATTGAAAGAGAACAAACAAGAAGAAAAGAATTATTCTCAGAATATGGTGGATCATACATAGACTATATTCGTAATAGTGGACAAAAGTTGCCAACTATTCTTGTTGTTTTAAATGGTTGGGAAGCATTTGCAGAATCTTATGGAGATTACGTAGATATTGTTGGTCACCTTTTGAGAGAATGTTCAAAATATGGAATTATTTTTATTACTACAATGGTTACTACAAATGGAATGTTAACTGCTATGCAACAAAACTTTAATAATAAGATTACTTTACAATTATCTGATTCTTTTGATTATAAGTATCTATTAAATGCTAGAGATGGTTTAATTCCAAAGAAAGAGTTTTCAAGAGGATTATCTATTATTGGAGAAGAGACTTTTGAATTTCAAGGAGCTTATATCTATTTAAAAGATCAAATAAACGATATTATTAAACAAACATCCGATAAATTATCAGCTACCCAAGAAAAAGCAAATCCAATTCCTATTATTCCAACTACTGTAACGGCTGATACATTTGCTCCTTATATTACGAATTTGTCTTCTGTTCCATTGGGAATCAATATTCATAATGCTAAAGTATTCTCTTATGATTTTATTCAAAATAAAATTACTCAAATCATTGGTAACTTTATTATTACAGAAAGAGATTTCTTAAACGAATTCTTAAGATTGTTAACTCTTCTACAAGATACAAAATTAAAGATAATTGATTTTGCCGATGTTATAGATAATTCTGAAGAATTTGAAGATTATTCTAATGATAATTTTACGGAAACTATAAATCGTATTATTGAAAATGAAAAGACTGAGACAAAACAAATGATTTATGTTATTATTGGTATTGGAAGAATATATGATAAAGTATTAGATGAAGGAATCGAGGCATTGTTTAATATCTTTACTAATGCTGATCAATATACAAAGTCTAGTTTTGTTGTCATTGATAATTATTCGATTTTCCGTAAGTCTATGAAAGAAGAATGGTATAAAAAACAAGTTTCCGCTAATAAAGGAATTTGGGTGGGGGCTGACATTGAAAATCAAAATGCTATAGTATGCCCTAATATTACAAAAAGTGATTCTAATGAAGAATTTGGTGGTATTCTTTATGCTACTGATGGTAAAGAATATGCTGTATTAAAGGGACTAGGGTCTCATCCAGAGGAGTGATATTTTGAAAAATAAGGTATTAGTATCTCTAACAATTCCAGAGATTGATAAAAAGTTTGATGTATATTTACCTATTAATAAAAAGGTAGGAAATATTATAAATCTATTGAACAAAGCAATGTTAATGAAACTATTATGCCTTCTTCAATAATGCCTAATTTTAAAGAACCAAAAGAAAATAATCAAGATAATAATTTAAATAATAATAATATGGATGTTTTAACAACT
>CAMYXG010000044.1 GCA_947303225.1 uncultured Caryophanales bacterium
GATAGTACTAATCTTTAGGAGGGTTATTTATGGAGAATGAATTAATAAGAGATTTAGAAAGTTTTTCAGAATTATATGGG
Source organism: uncultured Caryophanales bacterium (assembly GCA_947303225.1). GTDB lineage: Bacteria > Bacillota_I > Bacilli_A > RF39 > UBA660 > UBA3789. Next base: position 81 of record CAMYXG010000044.1, read on the forward strand.
GTTGATGAGATGATTTCTAGATTTGAAGGAGCAATATTATCTTTAGAAAATGATAAATTATCTTTATATTTTTCTAATTTAAAAGGTAGTAATTTGAAAAGACATGGAGATATTATTTTAAAAAGTCAAAATTTAGATACTATTTGTGATTTTTGTATTTCTCATTCTTTGGAGGATTCTAAAGAACATGTACAATATTTATGGGATAGTGGTGATGCTTTTCATAATTTGAAATATGCAAATTCTATTTTTAGTTTATGTTATCGTGATGTTAGTAAGAAAGAACCTTTTCCTTATTCTGAAGTATTAAAAATGAGAAGAAGTTTTGAAGCTATTTTGAATACTAATAATGTAGATGGATGTTTAGATTTTTTACAATGGTTTCAAAAGAAAAGTAATTTAGTGAGAGATGGAATAGACTATGGACATGCAATATTATCTTCTTTTTCTGATATTGTTAATCGAGCAGAACAAATAATACTTGAATATGGTACTGCTCATAACAATTATCAATGTGTTCATATAATGAATGGTTTACCAGAATGGTCATTTGATTCTATTCATTATTCTGATCATAGTAAAGTAATTCTAGATAGTCGTAATTTATATGATAATTATATTTTTGCTAGAGACTATGGTAATCATGATGATGTACCTGTATTGGAACATGGTACTGTGATACTTGAAGATGGTGATGTTTCTCATAATTATTTATTCGCTAGAGATGTTCAAAGAGCTGATAGAAAAAAGCATGGTGAAGTTGTTCTTATGGATGGAGATCCTACTTTTAATTATTTATTTGCTAGGGACGTAGAGGAAGCTGATGTACTTGCTCATGGAAAAGTTATCCTTCAGAATGGTGATTCTAGAATCAATTATTTGTATGCTAGAGATATTCCTGGAAGTGATTTTAGGGAACATAAGAAAATTATTTCTGAAAACCCATATTATGCTTACTTATTATCTGTTTCTATTTTACCTAGAGAAGATCAGGATGAAGTATATCAAAGAGTATCAGAAGAAACAAAAAGGAATAAGATTGCTTCTATTGATGAGAAAATAAAGTATTTAAAAAAAGTATAGAAATCTATACTTTTTTTCTTTATTGGACTAGTGTTCCTATTTTTTCATCTAGGATTCCTTTTTTTAGGTTTCCTTTTTCTAGGATGTTGAAGACTAAGATTGGTATTTTCTCTTCCATACATAGGGTAATTGCTGTTTTGTCCATTACATTTATTTTTTTATTTAATACATCAATGTATGTAATATTATCATATTTTTTAGCATCTTTATACTTTTTTGGATCTTTTGAATAGATTCCATCTACTTTAGTTGCTTTCATTAAGATATCAGCATTTATTTCTGCTGCTCTTAAACTTGATGCTGTGTCGGTTGAGAAGAAAGGACTTCCTGTACCACAACCAAATATAACAACTCTTCCTTTTTCTAAATGACGAATAGCTCTATCTTTAATGTAAAATTCTGCAATTTGTCTCATCTCAACTCCTGTTTGAACTCTTACAGGAACGTTAATTTGTTTAAAAGCATCTCCTAGTGCTAGTGCATTCATTACGGTTCCTAGCATTCCAATATAATCACTTGTTGCTCGATCCATATATTCATTACTTTTTCCTCTCCAGAAATTTCCTCCTCCTACAACAATTCCAATTTCAAAGCCAAGTTCTACGCATTCTTTGATTTCTTCAGCTATTTCTAATGTTCTTTCGAAATCTATTCCATGACCTTTCTCTCCTGATAACACTTCTCCACTTAGTTTCAATAAAATTCTCTTATATTTCAAAAATACCATCTCCTTATTAGTAGTTTATCATAGGATGATAGTAGTTGCAAAAAAGTATTATTTATGTTATAATAAGCGACATTTATAGGGGGATGGTTTATGGTAATTATTGATTTAAAAGAAGAGTGTGACTATTTATTAGGTGAAATCGAAAAAAAATGTCGTAAAGCTGCTATGACAAGAGCTCAAATTGAACGATTACGTCTTGAAAGACGAGGGGCATCTTTTCCTATTTCTACTGTTTCAGATAGTACTTTAGTAGAAACTGAAGAAGATGAAGAAAGAGATGCTTTTGAGGATGAAATTGACTATTATTTATCTGATTATCGAACTTTAGAAGCTCCTATTACAAAAGAAGCTATTCAAGAAGTATTACCAAAAAAATCTAATTATCGTTATCAAGATATTATGTTTCGTTTGCAAGCAGAATCTATTCGAGAAATAAAAGAAATTGAAGAAATATTGATGGAGAATAAAGATATTTCTACTGTTGAATTGAAGGAATATCGTCAATTATTAGATTTAGAAAAAAATAAAATAAGAATATTAAGAGAGTGTTTATCTGAAAAAGAAGATGTTTCTTCTCAAGATGAAAAAAAGAATCAGTTAATTTTAGTTCCTACTCCATCTTTTAATATACGTATTATTGATGATTTAGAACATATTCCTAGTGAATATTATCCTAATTTTTATGAGTTAATTCAATCTATTGTTGATGGAACTTTTAAAGGAGTAAAACGTTTTAAGAATAATCGATATTTACTAGGAATTAGTGAAGTTAAAGCATTCAAGATACGTGTTGTATTTACTAGATTAGATTCTAATACATATGCTTTAATTACTGCTTTTATGAAAAAGTGTGATAATGATAAATTATATCAAGAAAGTTTACAGAGTAAAGTAAGTGAATATCGAAAGATTGAAGATCAGTTAAGAAATAGTCTTTCAAATGAAGACTTTATTTCAGAGAATAATCGATATATTGAAGAGATGTTTTCTTTGTTAAGAGGAGAAAGAGAAGATAAGAAGGGGATTATTTTATGAAAAAAGAAGAGTTGTTTCAAAAAATAAATAAAAGAAGACAAGAATTGAATAAAAGATATGAAAAAGATCCTGCATGTGACTATTTAAGCAAGTTTGTAGAACATAATCGAGTTAAGTCTTTAGAATCATTTTTAGAAATGGATATTTGGGGTTGTATTAAATGTTTATACTATATTCGTTCTAATAATAATTTTTCTATTGAACAAATAGATTCTATGTTTGATTCTTTTTCTCACTTGTTTAATTCTCTTAGTATTAGTAATTTAGATCCTTTTTTGGATTATTGTAAAAAATTATCTGATTTAAGTCAGATAACTGATATTATGGAATATCTTGAAAGTAATGGTATTCAAGAACAATTATTATTAAGAAAGATCAGTAAAGGAAATTTATATGATTCTGAATTATTGTCTCAATTGAAAAGAATTCATTTGAATGATAGTGAGGAAACTAAAGATATTAATCTTTTACCTTTCTTTCAGTTATTAGAAGATGAACCTTTTGTATTACTTGATGTTTTAGACTTTTATCGAGTATATGCTGAGATGAAATTAGATAAAGAAATGATTGAAAGTAAATTTGATAAATTAGATTTTAATGTACGTAAAAAAGCTAAAAGAACGGTATTTGATTCATGGTTTCAGGAAAACTATTCTGTTCATCATTTGATTGGAGAAGTAAATGAAATTACTAATTATATCAAAAGAGTAGAAAAAGAAGTAAGAAAGAAAGAAAAACTTCGAGATGAGGAATTAAGTGGATTGAATATTGCTGAAAAGTTATTGGAAAGAGGACTTACTCAAGAAGAAATTACAAATGCTAGAGAAATTGTTAAATATATTAAGAATCTTCCTTTAAAAAAAGATATCTTACAATTTATTCGTGATTATAATTCTATTTATTACGAACAATTAGAAGAAGAGTTTGAATTATTTAATCATAATTCAAAAGTACAGTACCAAGCTCTTTTAAATGACTATGGATTATTGCAGGATGATAGTTCTATTGATTCCATTATGCATAATAGTTTAGATGATGTAAAAAGAATGTTAGAGATTCTTCAAAAGATGGAAATTGATTTTCAATATGTTTTTTCTATACTAGAAAATAGTGATTTAATGACTATTTTAAAGATTAAGTCATTTGTAGAAAAAGGTTATTTATCTAATGCTTTCTTAAATCATCATATTGATCTTTTTGATCCTAGTTCTTCTAAACTATCTTTATTTCAAGATAATATTGAATTGTTAAAGAATTATTCTATTAATCCTTTATTATTTCATTCTTCTATTTATGTTTTATTGGGAGAAACTTCTGTTTTAAAGAAAAATTTAGATTATTGTGTTCAATATCATTTATTACAAAATTTACGTGGAATAGAAAATTATCATTTCTTATTAGATAGAGAGTTTATTAGTAAAGTGGATCGATTAATAGAGCTTGGTTTTGAGAATATTTTAGAGGATCATTTAGATTGTGTTAATTTTAATCATTTCAAACGATTAGAAGTTTTACATACTCTTTCTATTCCTGTTGATTCTTATGAAGAGATGAAATCTCTTTTAGGGGATGAAAAAAGTTTCTTTTTATCAGAAGATAGTTTAGATGATTATATTCCTGATATTTTATCTTATGTAGAGCCACACGAAATCTCTATTTCCTTAGAAGAATTACATGATTTGTTAGTATCTTCTAGAGCATATCAAATTGGAAATGTTGTAGTATCTAAAGAGAAAGTAGATCGTTTATTAAATGAAGGTAAAACTCTTTATGAAGCCATTTTTTCAGGATTAAAGCTATCTAAAGAAGAGTATGAAGAGATGATTTCTATTTTATGTAAAGATTCTCAAAAATCAGTATTTAGTAATTAAAAAGATTCTAGCTAGAGTCTTTTTTACTTATAAGTAATATTAATAATAATTTGACTTATTTATAAAAATGTGTTATAATATGTGACACATTGAGTAGATGGAGTGTAATTAGGTGGTTTTTATGAAAAACTTTAATGTTAGTCAGTAATTATTATCTATTTTACTTTTAGGTGCATTATCATTTTCATTAGTTGGATGTGAAAATGATAAGAAGGATATATTCCTTTTCAAGATATTTTTTAAGAAATAATTATAATAATTTTGGGGGTTAGATTATGGAAAATGTTAGGAAACATGCTTATAAAATTAATGGTGAGGAAAATGCTTATTTAGCATTAAATGATCCATTTACTGATTTTAATACAGTAGATGAATTAGGATATCCATCTAAGCTTATTTTTACTTCTAAGGCTTTTATTCATTTTTTACAATTAATTGATCAATCACATTCTAGTAGTTCTTATTCTCGTAGTGGAGTAGAAGAAGAAAAAGGTTGCTTCTTTTTTGGACGAGAGTTAGTTGAACAGTTTGGAAAAAATTGTAATACTATTTTAATAGATTCGTATAGTGAAGATTGGAAGACCACAGATTCTCATATTTTATCTGGTGGTTCTGTTGATCCAAATCCAACTCTTTCAGAAGTCGAGCATGCTGTAGAGAATTTGGGATATGATTGTGTAATTTATTTTCACATTCATCCAAAAAAATTTCATTATGATGTTTTTTCTACTGGAGATTATCTTTCTTTTGAGAGTGTTGCTAAATTAGATTTTATGCAGAATACTTCTTTACTAGCACTATTAGCTTCTCCTTGTCGTTCAACTGAAAAAAGAAATATTTATCAATTCTCTTGCCTTTATGTGCAGCCTTTTTATAATCAAGATGGTAAAAAAGACTTTCATTATTATCAATTTCCTCATATTTGTTATATTGAAGATGAAAAGGTTATGGAATTTGGTAGATTTGAAAGACGTGTTGCTCCTTCATTAAGTGATAATAGAAGAGTACCAGCTAGGCATATGATACAAGGATTTGGAGTGGATCCAAATACAGGATTGAATATTCAAGATAAGCAAATAGGTACGTATCGAGATGGCTATTTCTCTTTTGATGAAGGTTATCAATATCGTAGAAGAAGAATGAGGTGATATTATATGTTGACTGATTCATCTCATGAAGATTGGATTGATGAGTATACTCTTTCTGATATTTGTAATGCTGTACTTCTAGACTATAATGTTTTATCTAATTTACCTTATTCTGTTCGTAATGATGTTCAATGGATGAGAGAAATTGCTAAAACGGATGGAGTTGATTCAGCTATTCAATTTTTTGCTTTAGATGAGGTTCAAGATGATCTAGAGTTTCATTTAAATTTACTTCAACATGGAAATATAGATATGCGTGATTATGTTTCTAGTAGAGAGAATAATCATTCTAATAATGAATATGATTCTTTGTTAGATCTTTCTGATTTTACAAATAGTTTTGTTGGATTAAATGTTCGAATGAGTCGATTATTTTGGGAAACATTAAATCAAAAATTAATGGAGAATCATTTTTCTCCTTATGATATAGAAAAGGAGATTCGAATTGCAAAAGAGGAAAGTAATTTCAAAAAAGGGGGTGGTAAAAATGATGAAATTAAATATCAATTGTAAAAAATTAATTTCTTTGGCTATTACTGGAGGATTGGCTTTTAGTATCTGTGGATGTATGAATACAAAGAATAAATATATTTCTATGAGTGAAATATTTTATGATGAAGATGCTGAAGGAATTGATGATTTTTATGAAAGTAGAATTACTGATGGAAAAAGTAAAATTAATCAATTAATTATATTAGAAGATAGTATTTCTTTGATTCGAGAATTAATGAAAATTGATTATCAGGGAGTTGAACATACATTATCTAAGGATTATGTTGTTCAAAATATTCAATCTTTATCCATAGATGATGTTAATCAAATTAAGGAAGAGTTAGAAGAGTATAATGCTTTGTTAAAGGGATCTAGTTCTATGAGTGAAGATGAAAAAAATGAAACGATTCATCGAATGAGAGGAGATTTATATGAAAAACTTGTTCTTTTAATTGATTATTTGAAATATCATGGAAGAACAGATTTGTATTGTTTTGGTGATGGGTTATATTCATCTATTATTCTTGATGCTATGGGTCGAGATGGTGATGAGCATAATATTGAGGCTTATACGAATGCTTATATGGGTAGTAGCTCTCCACTTGAAAATACTGCTTATTATAAAAAAGATGGAGAAAGTGATTCCTTACAAGTTATATATGGAAGTGCAATGTATGAATTAATTAGTGAGACTCAACTTTATCAAGATGCTATTCAATTACCAGAAGAGTATGAAATATTTATTCGTTTTGATAAAGATATGAAGGATGATATTGAAAAAGAATTTCTTCATCCTTTTGAGAAAACGATTGCTAAATATAAAAAAGCTATGGCTACTTCTTATCGTGTTAATGAACATAGAAATAGTATGTTTGATGAGAGGGCATATGACTATGATATAGAATGTGGTCATAGGGATGAAAGTATAATAAAAAAATAAAGAAAAGAGGAGATTTTAAAATGAAAAAAATAGAAAATATGGAGAAATATAATATTTATGATTCGTTAGGAATTAAAAGAAGAAGTTCAAATGAATTATATAAAAAATTAAGGGATATTTATGATGCTTATTGGACAATTCATTCACATGAGGATTATTCTAGAGAAATTACATCTATTGTATCAGATACTTTTGGAGAACCATTTGATCCTGAAGCTGATGATATTTTGTATCTATCTAGGGTTAGTGATTTATATGATGATAATTTTTATGGAATTGAGTATGAAACTGTTATTGATCGTGGTATTGAGAATGATGCTTGTGTTGAGTTTTTAGAATTATGTTATTGGTATGCTACTTACTTTTTATTAGATCGAAAAACAGTATTAGAAGATTTATGTTCTAGAGTAATTGATTTTAATAAACGTGAGATTGAAAGATTAACAGAATATACGAAACAATTATCTTCTGGTGAGATGTTAGAAGGAGATTTTGATAATAAAGACTCTGTTGAATATGTTACTTTAGTTAGTACTCATCCTGAAAGTTATGGAGATGAAGTTGTTAGTTGTTTAAAATTAGATACTTCAGCTAAAGTAAAGGCTTATCTTGGTTTAATACCTGAGGCAAGTAGAATTGTTGCTAAAAATGGTGTGGTTTATGATGCTAGACCTGGAATGCCTAATGAAGAAGTAGACCTTTCTAAGAAAGTTTTATATGATGGAAAAGAATATGTTTTAGAGAGTAAATTTGAAACAATTCCAGATTATAGAACTGGTAATGATGACTTTGATATTGCTCATGCTCCTATTATTTTAAAAGAAATGGTAGGTTCTTTAACTCAAAGAAGAATTATAGATGATGAAGAGTTTGCAAATCATTATGAAATGAATCCTGAAAATAATTATTTTCTTTGTAGTGATGAAGAAAAGGAATATATTCAAGTTAGAGAAAATTTAATGATAGGGGATACTGTTGTTTTAGCTGGATCTTATGTATTAGTTTCTGATTTAGAAGATTATTCTGATTATAATCCTCAACCAATCCATGTTGTTTCTAAGGAAGTATTTGATTCTTATTATGAGAGAATATATAATACTTCTAATAAATCTATATCTAACGAAAGTGCTAAGACATATTATCGTAAGTAATGGGGAAAGAGCTTAGAGCTCTTTTTTTGTTTTGTACACAAACGTAAATAATGAATTATCTATTATGAAATAAATTGACTATGCTCATTAATGCTTCTATAATATAATTATAGGATAAAACCTTATATAGTAAGAGATAGAGGAGATGATTGTTTCATGAAAATAATAAAGTCAAATATAATAAAGTTTTTCTTGTTTATATTATTTATTCCATTTTTTTTAAATGCAGAAGAATGTAATTTAAATGATATTGAGATTCATGATATTAA
>CAMYXG010000045.1 GCA_947303225.1 uncultured Caryophanales bacterium
TAATGAATTTCAATTAGCTTCTTTAAAAGAATTTAGAAATCTATTAGAAGAATATAATCAAATACATAGTACTGATAGTCAGCATGCAACAGTAGTTTTTATTGATATGAATGGAAATGAGTCAACTGATTTAAATGGATTAATTGAGTATTTTGAATCTAAAATAAAAAGAAGAGAATCGTGAAGTAGTCCTTTATATGAATTAATTAAATGCTATTTCTTCATCTAAGTTTTCATCTGATATGATGATATAAAGATAGATAAATCCCGATATTAGAACTGCAGTTGTGGCGATTAGAGATAATGTATCATACTTTTGTTGTGTGATACTTTTCTTTTTTTCTTTAAATGAGTCTAGTGCATCTTTTTCAAAGTACGAGTAGACTAATATTAAAACTATAAAAATAGTGGCATTTATTTTTCGGTAGGTTTCTTTACTAACTTGATTGTTTGTTAGAAAAAAGTCCTTTTCTAGTTTATTTGCATAAAAGGAAAAACCAATAATAAATAGATAAATAATCCAAATATTATTTTCTATTTGAATTTGATTTAGTCTTTTTTTTATATTTTGTTTCATAATAAACTATATTCTATTTTTATGTTATAATATGTTTGTTTTGAGGTGATTCTTTTGAAAAATCATGAATTATTAGTACCGGCTGGTGATATGGATTGTTTATATCAAGCTGTTTATAATGGAGCGGATGCAGTATATTTAGCTTGTCAAAATTTTGGAGCAAGGAAGTTTGCTAAAAATTTTACAAATGAAGAGATGATTTCTGCTATTCGTTTCTGTCATTTGTATGGAGTGCGTATTTATGTAACAATGAATACTTTGGTTAAAAATACGGAAGTAGATTCTTTTTTAGAACAAGTACGTTTTCTTCACAAAAATGGGGTAGATGCTTTAATTGTTCAAGACTTTGGAATGATTTGTCTTATTCGAGAAATGTTTCCCAATTTAGAGATACATGCTTCTACTCAAGCTAATATTTGTTCTAGAGAAGTTTGTGAGTTATATCATGAGATTGGAGTGAAGCGAGTAGTTTTTGCAAGAGAACTTTCTATTGATGAGATTGATTCTATTGATGTAGATATTGAAAAAGAAGCGTTTATTCATGGAGCATTATGTATTTCTTATTCTGGTGAGTGCTTAATGAGTAGTATGTTAGGTGGCAGAAGTGGAAATAGAGGAGAGTGTGCTGGAGTATGTCGTATGCCTTTTTCCTTGGAAAAAGATGGAAAAGTTATTTCTAAAAATCAGTATTTATTAAGTACAAAAGAGTTAAATACTTCTTCTGAAATGAAACGATTATTATCTAGTAGTATTGATAGTTTTAAGATTGAAGGTAGAATGAAAAGTCCTCTATATGTTGGATTTATTACTAGGTTTTATCGTAGATTAATTGATGGAGAAGAATTTGATTTAGAAGAAGAAACTAATCAATTGAAAACAATTTTTAATCGAGAATTTACCGTAGGAAGAATTTTTTCATGTAGTGATTCTGATTTGATGAATACTAAGAGTCCTAATCATATTGGATTAGAAATTGGTAAAGTAATTGATATTACTTCTGATAAAATAAAAATTCAGTTAAATAAAGAATTACATCAAAATGATGCAATTCGTTTTCTATCTAGTAATCAAGGTTTTATTGTGAATTATTTATATGATCAGTCTGGTAAACTAGTTTCTTCTGCAAAAGATATATGTTTTGTAGATAATAAAGTTGGGTTGGAAACGATGGGATATGTATCTAAAACTTATGATTCTGTTTTAGAAAAGTCATTTGAAAAGGTTGAGAGAAAGATAGATGTTTCTTTTGATGTTATTGCAAGAGAAGGGGAAGTATTAAAAGTAGTTCTAACTGACGGTGTTTTTTCTTTTTTACTTGAAGGAGATATTGTTGAAGCTGCTAAAAGTAGTCCTATTTCTAAGGAATCTATTAAACAACATTTATGTAAATTGGGAAATACTCCTTTTGAATGTCAATCTTTTTCTATTCGGATGGATTCTAATATTTTTATTCCTGTTCGTAGTTTAAATGAAATTAGAAGGAGATTAGTAGAAAAATTAGTCTATGCTAGAGAAAATAGAGAAAGTGATTACTTAGAAAAAAAAGTTGTGTTTGATAGGAAACAATATCCTGTTTGTTCTGGAAAAATTCATTGTTCTGTTATGAGTGAAGAACAATTAAAGACTTGTCTTTCTTTAGAAGTTGATCGTATTTATGTTCCTCGGAATTTATATTCTAAGTATAAAGATAATTCTAAAATCTTTCTTATGATGGAGAGATGCTCTTTTCATCCAATTTCTTCCCTTGAAGAGAGGGTATTAGTATCTGATTATTTTAATGGATATCAAAAAATAGGTAATTATCCATTGAATGTTATGAATATTTATACGGCATATTATCTTCAAAAATATGGTTATTCAGAAATATGTCTATCTGTGGAGTTATCTTCTCAAGAAGTATTTGATTTTACTCATTTGTATCAAGAAAAATTTGGAGATTATTCTTTTGAAGTTTTTTCTTATGGTAGAGTTGAAAATATGATTGTTAAGGGAAATATTTTGAATTTAGATCAGAATGATTCTTATTATTTAGTTGATTCTAAAAAAAGATCTTTTCCTGTGTACTATGATGGTCATATTACGCATATATTTAATTATCAATGTCAGAATTTAGATGTTTTTGTAGGAAATAGTCGTCTTGATTTTTATCGGGAATCTAGTCAAGAAATTAAAAAAATTGTAAAAAAATATCAATTGATGAAAAGGAACTACTAAAATCTAAAATTCTGTGTTAAAATAAAAATATAGGGAGTGGTTTTATGACCAAACGTACTAATCGGGCTAAAGAGAATGATAATAGGATTAAGAATTATATCCTGTTGATTTTTGTTTTCTTATTATGTATTTGTTTTGTTTTATATTTGTGTAATTTATATAAAGTATATGATCAGTATCAAAAAGAGACTCCTGTTATTCGTGGAGCAATACAAGAAATTGTTCCAGGAGACTTAGATCATTATGTACTTGATACTCCTACTGCAGTTATTTATATGTGTACTTCATATGATGAAGAATGCCGTTCTTTTGAAAAAGATTTTAAAAAATATTTATCTAAGAGAGAATGGAATAATGAAATTGTATATTTGAATTTAAGTGATTTGGATCAAGAAGAGTTTACGGATTCTTTTAATGCAAAATATCCTTATAAGAAAGCATCTCTTTCTTCTCATTATCCAGCTTTTGTTCTTTTTGAAGATGGAATTGTTCGAGGATTATTACAAGGAAAAGAAAATAAGAAATTAACTATTACAAAAGTTAGACAGTTTTTAGAATTAAATGAGATAGGAGAGTAATCTCCTTTTCAAGTGGAGGGTTAATTATGAATCATATCGTTTTATTTGAACCGGAAATTCCCCAAAATACAGGAAATATTATGAGAACCTGTGTTGCGACGGGAACAAAATTACATTTAATCAAACCCCTAGGATTTGTATTAGATGATGCTCATTTAAAAAGAAGTGGAGTTAATTATATTGATAAATTAGAGTATGAGGTTTATGAAGATTTTTTTGATTTTCAAACTAAAAATCCAGGAGTTTATTACTATTTTACTCGATATGGTCATAAACCACATACTAGTTTTGATTATTCCAATTCTAATGATGATGAGTTATATTTTATTTTTGGAAAAGAGTCTACTGGAATACCAAAAAAGATTTTACAGAAGGATTTAGAACATTGTATGAGAATACCTATGACAGATAAAGTACGTGCTTTAAATGTTTCCAATAGTGTAGCCATTGTGATTTATGAAGCACTACGTCAACAAGATTATAGGGGATTATTGCGAGAAGAACCTCATAAAGGGTCTGATTTTTTAGAAAAAGAGTAATCTTTTTTTTTGTTTATTTTTTTTATTATTTTCTCATAAATAATTTGAAAGGAGATTTATGGGAAAATATCAAGTAGAAATTAGTGGGATTCAAACTAGTAATTTAAAGAGTTTAACTTCTGAGGAGATGAAATCATTATTTCTTAGATATCAAGAGGGTGATTCTTTTGCACGTGAGTTATTAATAGAAGGAAATTTAAAACTAGTATTATCTATATTAAAACGTTTTTCTAGTAAGACCGATAATCTAGATGACTTATTTCAGATAGGATGTGTTGGATTAATTAAAGCGATTGATCATTTTGATCTTTCTTATGATGTTAAATTTTCTACTTATGCAGTACCTATGATTTTAGGAGAAATTAAGAGGTATATTCGAGATAATAATACGATTCGAATTAGTCGTTCCTTGAAAGATATTGCTTATAAAGTATTTCATTTAAGGGAAGAATACTATTCTAAGTTTGGAGTAGAGCCACCTATTTCTTATTTAGCAGAACAGATGGAAAAGAACCTTCTATTAGTTATTTGGCAGAAAAATTGGATGTTAGTGAATTTGATATTAGTAATGCATTACTAGCTTTAAAAGATCCTGTTAGTATGTATGAGCCGATTTATAATGATGGTGGAGATACTATTTACTTATATGATCAAATTGAAGACAAAAAGAGTAACTTAGAGTTTTCCAATCAGTTGGCAATTGAAGATGCTATGGAGGAATTAAAACAACGGGAAAGATATATTTTGGATGAAAGATTTGTAATGGGAAAGTCTCAAATGGAGATAGCAGAAGAATTAGATATTAGTCAAGCACAAGTATCAAGATTAGAAAAGAAAGCAATTCAGCAATTAAAAAAAGTACTAAAATAATATGCTTTTTCATATATTTTTTTAGGTGGTAATATGAAATTATCTGATTTACAAACGAAGAAAATTATCAGTGTTTTATCTGGTAGAAATCTAGGAAGTATTATCGATATTGATATTCGTGAGGATGGCACAATAGAGTCTTTACTTATTGAACAGGGGAAAAATTTTTTTTCATTGAATCGAGATGGGGAAACTCGTATTTTTTGGGGAGATATATCTAAAATAGGAGAGGATGTAATATTGGTAAAAAAAGACTAAATCGAAAAAATATACTATTCTGGATGATGCTTTTTGTTATTTTGTCTTCATTTTTCTTATTAAATATTTTTGATAAAAGGATTAAGAATGTAATTGCTCCTTTTTTAGACAATGAAGTGGAACGATTTACAACGGTTCTTGTAAATGATGCATTTAATGAATTAGAGCTTGAAAAAAAAATGACAAATATTTTTCATGTTGATTATGATAACTATGGTCATTTTGAAAAAATAAGTTATCAAACTTCTCTTATTAATCAATTTAGTAGTGAATTAAGTCATATTATTGAAAATAGATTAAAAAAAATTGAAATGGGAGAATATGATAGTTCTTTTTTTTCTCGAAAGATTCAAAATGGAAAGTATCAACATATTAGAAATGGAATACTATGTGAGATATCTATTGGATCTTTAAGAGGGTCTACTTTGTTTGCTAATATTGGTCCTGTTATTCCTATTCGATTATTATATTTAGGTCAAATGAATCCAGATGTTGATGTAAAAGTTCGAGAATATGGGTTGAATAATATGGTATTAGAAATTGATTATGTTGCAACGATTAAGGAGCAAATCACTATGCCTTTTTCTTCTAAACAAAAAGAGATTGTTATTCGTCAACCTTTGGTAATTGATATTATTCGAGGAGAAATACCTAATTCTTATCATTCCATTTCCAAATAGTATTGTACGTGTTATAATAATAGTTAGGTGGTAAAATGAAAAAAATTGATATAAATGGAATTACTTATGAGTTAGTGAGAAATGATGGAAACTGTTTTTCTAAAGAAGATGTTTTGGATAAAATTACAGACTATTTTGATGATTATGACTATATCTTTGGAGATTATGCTTATGAAAAGGTTCGATTAAAAGGATATTATGAAAGCAATCATAAAAAAGCAAAAAAAATTAATGATATTAAGTATTTGGATGATTATATTAAGAATTTTTGTAGCTATGGAGCTAAAACTTTTCTCTTGAAAAAAAATAAATAAAAACTCTTGTTTTTATTTTTAATTATGGTAGAATTATATTATATGAATAGTAAAGGGAGGATTTTTCATGGAAAATAAAGATGTTGAAAAGAAAATGATGTCTATTGTTGCAGAAGATGGTTCAATTGAAGAAGTTGAAGTTATTTTAGCATTTGAATTCAAAGATACAAAAAAGGAATATGTTATTTATACTAAGAATGAAAAAGATGAGAATGATAATATAACTGTTTATGTATCTAATGTTGATCGTTCTTCTGGAGATCCAAAATTAATGGGCATTGATGATGAAGAAGAATGGAATCGTGTAAAAGATGTTTTACGTGAATTATCAAAAGGTGAATAGCTAAAGGGAGGTTTGTCTTATGGTAAAAGACACAATTAATTTAATAGATAAAGACTATAACCTTGTAAATAAGGACAGTCATCTTAGTAATAATCAGCTTCGAACTCGACCAAGTTCTTTTGCTTCTATAAGAAACGCATGGAGAAATTGGCGAATTTCATTGGCTGAAAAGAAGTTGGAAAAGAAGAAGAAGGATCTTTTGAATCAAGAATTCCGTGCTGATGAAAATGGAAAATTAACAGATGCTTCGAATAATATTATGCTTCAAAAAACAAAAGCTATTGCGACTCTTGAACAGAAAATTAAGTTTTTGTCTAAGGAGGTTGTACCAAGAAGCTTTGTTGCAACTCATGCTATTAAGTTAAGAAAGAAAATGTATGATAATTTGAAGCTTAATGGAGATAATGTTTATGTTGTTGGAGCTGATAAGTATGATGAAGTATTTAATTCAGAACCAATTATCCCAGAAGATAATGCTAAAGTTGAAATACCTTCTGAGGTTTTAAGTGATATACCTTCAGTTGTACCAACTGTTCCAGTGGAAGATGTTCCTGAAGTGGGTGAAATGAACATTCCTGAAAATGATGGGGTTGAAGTAGTTCCTTCTGAAATTCAGAGAGAAAGCATTCAATCTGTTATTGATAATGAATTTAATAAGATAAAAAAATCTCAAAATGTTGTTATGGTTCCGCCAGAAGATGTTGCTGAAGCAGTAAAAAATGTTTCTCCTATTACTCGTTCTGACATTGCTTCTGAGATTGATGCTCAAATGAATCAGATTGGTGATAATACTTCTGTAGATGATGTTTCTCCTATTACTCGTTCTGATATTGCTTCTGAGATTGATGCTCAAATGAATCAAGTTGATACTTCTCTTGATAATTCACAAGATATTAAAGAAGAGATTGAATCTGTTTTTGAAGATGTTGATACACATTTAAATGATATAAAAGCAAATCAAAATGGTAGTAGTCCTGCCAGAATTGATCATTTTGATGAAAATGGTGATTCTATTGATAAGAATTGGATAGGAGAAGAAAAAATTAATAAAGATGATTTTGAAAATTTTTCTTCTATTCCTGTTAATGATGAGAAAGTTACACCTTCACCAGTTGATGTTCCAGTAGAAGAGATTCCTTCTGAAGTACAGATGGATACCCCTAAATCGAAAGAATGGGTTCCTTTAACAGATGAACAGATAGCTGCGTTTAGAAAAGACTTAGAAGAACATCCAATTGTTTCTACTATGCCTGAGGTTGAGGAGGATTTTACTATTCCAAATGTTACATTCCCAGATGATTTAGAGAATGGAAACCAAAGTGATGCTTTACGTGAGAAAATTGTGGTTACACCTGAACGTATAGAATTACCAGTTGAAGAGAAAGTTGATGAATCTATTAATATTCCAGAAGAATCAGAGCCACGTGTGGATTACTCAAATGATATTCTTAATATTGATCATGAAACTTCTATGGAGGAATTACAGCGATTAAGAGAACGTGTTGAAGGTTTATTAGCAAGACAACGTGCTTCTAAAAAAGCAATGGATGAAGCTGAAAGAATGGATCAAAATGCTGCTGAAAGAGCTGCTGAGGTGTTGCGTGCTAGAGAAGAAAGTGATTTAGCTCGTGAGGTAAGTATTGGTAAATTACGTGAATATGGCGATGCTTTGGAAGAAGATTGTAACTTTAATGAAAATCGTGCAAGAATTGCCATTGAAAATGCTGAATGTAATGAACGATTTATTGAATTGCAACGTGAAAAAATACGTGATAATGATGAATTAATAGATGCTATGAGTTCTTTGATTGGACCTGAAGCTGTTAATGTAAGAAGAAGGTAATGATTCCTTCTTTTTTTTCATATAATAAAATGGTGAATTATTTATGAAACAGTTTCTTCAGCTTTATTATTCTTTTGTTCCAGATTTCATTATAGAGCAAGAATCCTTTTTTATTATTCAAAAAAACTCTAATATTTATTATCTTTATCAGATGTTTGATCTTTCACATATAGAATTTCAATATAACATTTCTTTACAATATTCTTTTTACGATTCTTTTGTTCTAAATCGCTTTTTTCAATTAGTAAGTTCTTTTCAAGGAAAGGATTATGTTCTTATAAAAAAAAAGAATTATGTTAATTCTTTTCCATTTCTTTTTATTCCATTTTCTTCTATAACATCTTCTCATTGGTATCAGCAATGGATTTTAAGAGCTGATTTTTTAGAACAAACCTATCAAACTATAAAAGGAGATTTTTCTATTATTGATGATAGTTTTGACTATTATTTAGGACTATTGGAGATGGCTGTTTCTTATTTACAGGATGAAAAAATATGTATGGATGAAACTTTTCTTCAGCATAAAAAGATTGATTCTATTTCTTATTTTGATATTGAA
>CAMYXG010000046.1 GCA_947303225.1 uncultured Caryophanales bacterium
ATTCTATGGATCGTACTATGGGATTTGATGAAATTCGTTATAATTTTTATAAAAGAGTATTTAACGAACTTACAGGAGAGTATTCTTATGAATTGATGGAAGATATGAATATACCTAGTACAAATGCACTTCAAAACAATATGACTTTGTTGCTTAGTGTTAATCCTGGAGAAACTAGTTTGGTGTTTGGTGATTATTATCGTTTGGAGGTTATTCCTTATGTTTATGTTACCATTGATGGCGTTCGTACACCGGTTCGTTTGACAAATGAAGGTGGAGTTTATGACTTTAACTTGAGGTCTTTAAAGAATCCATATGTTGGTGTTAAGGGTGTTTATACTTCTGACTATACTGGAGATCGGAATGTTATAACTTTTGTTACGAATGTTTATGATAATAGCCGTGTTGTTGTTGATGATACTTATACGGTTCAGCTTTTGGATGAAAATGGTAATGATATTACTCCGGAAGCTTATGTTGGATATCATGCAAGTACGCGGAGATATAATACTGAATTTTTAGCTTCCGATTTGGAAGTAGGCCATGTATATCGTTTTATTGTTAAATATTCTGTTGATATGAAAAATAATATTGAATCTACTGTTGATAGGGAATACGTCTATGAGATTAATCTGCTCAGTTCGGATGATATTAATGTTGGTAACGTTGTTGCTACGGGTAATAATATTTATCCAAATCGAATTGATTTACAGTTTACTAGTAGTTATCGTTTATCTTTAATTGATACACTGAGTTATTCGATTTATAATTCTTCTGATGGTTCTTCTATTGATGGTTCTATTGATTTCGAACCAGAGGAGAAGACTGTTGGAGGTCAAAAAATCTATGTTCAACCATTACCTGATACTCTTCCAGCTACCGGTTTGTATTATGTTCAGTTACAGTTCTTGTATGATGGTAGGGTTGTTTATGATGGTGGAATCGATTATACCTATGTTGGATAGTAATTTATGATGGGAGGAGAATAATATGAGTTCTGATACAGTAAAGAAAAAAAGAAATAATACTGGTTTATTTGTATTATTCTCTTTTCTAGTTTTATTGATTATTGGGGTTTTCGGTTATGCCTTGTATAATACTTTGTCTTTTGATAATACTTTATATAATGTAGCAAAAGGTAGTTTTACTTATGATAAGAACTATAATTATGTTTCTTTGAAAGAATCTGCTGATTTGCAGCAACGTTGGGATAAGAATTATTATTTAAAATTATCTGATCAAAAAAAGGTTACTAATTTAGGAAATGATGTTGTTATTTATAATAAGAATGATTATAAATTATATATTTATGGATCAAATTATCAAGTTAAGTTAACAGGGGATGTTATACCGTCTTCTACTGTTGTTTCTATTTCTCGTACTGGAGCACCTTCTTTCTTTAAATTAGATGATAGAAAATATTTAATCACTGGTAAAAAGATTCATTCTGAAGTGAAGGGAATTTCTACAAAAGATTATTTGATTGTTGATATTGATAAGAGTGGTAATGCTTTATTATTAAATCATGAAACAAATATAAAAGTATTAAGTACTTTAAAACTTGTAACAAGTGATTTTATATTTGATGTTGCAAATGAGAGATTATTGGTTGGAAAAGATGTTATTGATTTGAAGAAAATTAATGGTAGTACTAATCAATATGTTGAGCCTGATTTAGAAGAGATTACTCCGGAAATATTAACGAATCCACTAACGGGTAATACGGATACAGTTTCAAGTACAAGTGATACTTCTACTGGAAATAGTAATTCTGGAGGAGGATTTGTTGGTGGAGCTGTAGTTTCTGGAGGAGGATCATCTGGTTCTTCTGAAAAGCTTAATATTGTAAAAAGTGCCTTTTTAACATCTGTTACTGGATATACTTCTTATATTGATGTTACTTATACGGTATATGATCCTAAAAATGAGTATACTAGTGTTTATTTATTAGTAGAAAATGTTGCGAATCCAGGACAACCGATGAAGATGGTTTTAAATAAAAATTCTTCTCGGTATAGAATTCGAAATTTAGTTCCTAATTCTGAATATAAAATTAGTTTTTGTTATACGTATGTTAATCCTGAGAATGTTGATGTTGTTTTAGATGATGTAGCCAATGCAGTTACTGCTAAAACTAAAAAGACGACTTCAAAAATTACTGTTGATAGGATTAGCTCAGGGAAGATTTACTTTACTGTTTATTATGATAGTTCTTATGCTTATGATTTTTCTAATGTTGTTTTATATTCTGATGGAAATAATATTGGTACAGTAGCAGTTGATACAGTTCAAGCATTATCTAGTAAGGGATTTAGTTCCTTTGTTACATTAGATTCTTCTTTGGGATATGAAATTATTTTAAAATTAGAAGATTGTACCTATCAAGGTGAAGCGGTTTCATCTGAGGTTCGTACAAAGTTTATTAATCGATAGGAGGAAAAAATATGGAAACAATTTTATCTTCAACAATTACTGCGATTGGTTTGATGTTGGGACTTGCTTTTTTAGGAATTGGTATTGGAATTGGTATTTTAGGTTCTAAAGTAGCTGAAGCAATTGGTCGAAATCCTGAAACAAAAGCAGATGTTGTTCATTCTATTATGACATTAATGATCGTATTAACAATATTTTTACTTTTCCTTTTTGCCTTTGTTTTCTTATTGTTATATTTTAATCCATTATTAACTTGATTTATGAATATTCTATTTTTGATTTTGTTTTTTGTACTTGTTATTCTTTTAATTATAGTAATGTTTTTACTATTAAAGAGATTAATTTTTAAAGTCAATCAACAGTCTATGGATTATTTCTTAGATAAATTAAAAGCATATGATCAGTTAGTGGATGATCGTGAAAAAAAATTAAAGGAATTAGATGAATTAATTGATAATAAAGAAAATGAATTGAATAAGAAGGAAGAGAGTCATGTTCATGAGAATACTCCTGTATTCTTCTATGACTTGAAGAATGTTAATTATAAAGATGAGAATATTTTTCATAAAATGAAGGAAGTTGATAGAAAATTTCATTTTGATAATAAAAAAGTAGTAAGTGATTTTATTGATCATCATTTTGATGCTAGTATTATTGAAGAATATAAAAAGTATTGTGAAATAAAAGAACGATTTAATCAAGATACTATATTTAATATTCTTACGAAAAAAGAAAGTAAACAGATTGATGAGGTTCGAAGTATATTAGGTGATTCTGTTTCTATATTGGATCATTATTTAAAGAAGAATAAGGTTTTTCATATCAAGAAATTTGTGTCTTATCTTAATAATATTTTGAATACTCTTGATCCTTATGTTTATGTTTATGTTGGAAATGAGAATGAAAATTATAATAGTCTTCATTCTTATGTTCAAACAAAGTTTGATGATTCTATTTATAAAGGAATTAGAATTATTTATAGGGGGAAGCTATACGATTATAGCATTTAAAAAAGAATAAGAGAGGGATAACTATGAGTGACAACTATATAGCAGAAAAAGTTAATTCTAAAGTTGATTCTATCATGGATAATAATAATGTGTTTGACGTTGGCACTGTAGTTAAGGTCAATGATTTTATTATAGAAGTTTCAGGTTTAGAAAATGTTATGTTCTATGAAAAGATAAATGTTTCTAATAAGGCATTTGGATATGTTAATAGTATTAAAGAAGATGTGGTAGTCGTTGCTTTATTAAAGATTTATACTCCTGTTTGTGTGGGGGATAAAGTTCATTCTACCAATACATTATATACTGGATCATTTTCTCCTTCTTCTATAGGAAGAGTAATTGACTTGTTTGGTGAAGATAAATTAACTTCACGTGTATTTGAAGATTTAATTGACATACCAATTGAAAGGCCTACGATTCCTATTATGGATCGTACTATGGTTAATCGTCCTTTACTTACAGGAATTACTGGTATTGATTTAATGTATCCAATTGGTAAAGGACAAAGACAATTAATTCTTGGTGATAAGCGAACTGGAAAAACTCAGATTGGATTGGATACTATTGTGAATCAGCAGGGTAAGAATGTTTTATGTTTTTATGTAGCAATAGGTAAGACAAAAAAGGAAGTTAAGAATATATATCAAGAATTGATGAAGAGGGGAGCTATTAGTTATACTACTATTATTACTGCTTTTAATGATGAATTATCTCCTGTAATATCTTTAATTCCTTATTTTGCATTGAGTGTTGCGGAGAATTATTTGATGCAGGGATATGATATTTTGGTAGTTATAGATGATTTGAAACGTCATGCAGAAGCTTATCGTGAGATTAGTTTGGTTTCTGGAAAGACTCCTGGACGTGATGCTTATCCAGCTGATATTTTCTATACCCATTCTAGATTATTAGAAAAGGGATGTCAGCATAAAAATGGTGGTTCTATTACGATTCTACCTATTGTTGAGACAAAGGGTGGAGATATTACAGATTATATTTCTACTAATATTATTTCTATTACTGATGGTCAGATTGTTTTATCTTCTAAGAATTTCCAACGAGGTGAAAAGCCAGCTATTGATTATGGTCTTTCTGTTTCTCGGTTGGGAGGCCAGGTTCAGGATGCTGCTATTAAGGCGGTTGGTAATAATGTACGTCGAAGATTGTTGAGTTATTTGGAAACTCGTTCTGTATATGAACTTGTCAATATGGATGAAATGAGTATGGAGCTTAAGAATCAATTTATGGAAGGAAAAATTATTCTTTCTAATTTGAATCAATATAAGTTTTCTCCTAAATCTCCTGAGCAAATGGTTCAATTGTTTCAAGATTTTGTAGAGCAAGTAGAAGAGAAAGCTAATACTAGACCAACTTCTTCTCCAATACAAACAGTTGCTCCTGTAGCCGTTCCTCCAACGAGTGCACCAGTAGTTGCTACACCGCCAACTAGTGCACCAGTAGTTGTTAGTATGCCTACAGAACCAGTTGTTGCATCTCCAACTACGGAACCTTCAGTTGATACGAATGTACTTTCTTCTTCTGCATCAACTGTGATTCAATCTGAAGAGGTAGATAATCCTTTATCTATTGTGAATTCTTCTCCTGATGCAAGTAATACAGTTTCAACGGTTTCTGAAGAGCCACAAATTTTGTCTCATGAAACTGTTAATATTCCTACAGTAGAGCCAGAAATCATATCTACAGAGAATGCTTCTACTACTGAGGAGCCACAAATATTATCTCATGAAACTATTAATATTCCTGTTGTTGCAGCAGATTCTAGTACAATAAATGAGACGGGTAGTCCACAGATTATTTCTCATGAAACGATTCAAATGCCAGTTGTGGATTCTTCTGTTCAGTGAGTGTGATTTTATATGTCTATCAAAAATGTTGTTAAAGTAATGAACTTCCATTCCTTAATTCGTGTAGATAAATCTAGAAGAAAAGCTGCAATGTATTTTGACACAGAAGAGGAATTATTACGATTAATCAAAAAGGTAATGTTTAATAAGAATATGATTCTTGATAAAAAATTATTAACTCCTAATAGTAATGCAGATGTTTTAAATGTTTATATTGGAAATGATTTGGGATTTTGTGGAGACTTTAATTTTTCTATTAATAAGGAAGTTCGTAGAGATTCTGATTATAAGGTAATTATTGGTAGAAAAGTTCATTACTTTCCTGAGGATGAAAAAGTTGTTTTATATCAAACTAAGGAAGAGTTTTTTCAAGACTTTTCTAAATTACAAAATGTTATTGTAGATAGTGTTTTTCATGGGAAATATCGAGAAATCAACGTTATTTATAATCATTATTATAATATTGATCATTTGGAGTTTACTAAGAAAAAGCTTTATCCTTTTGATTATGGAGAAATGGATGAAGGAGTAGACTATAATGAGGATTTTGCTTTGGAGACAGATATTAATACATTAATTAGTAATTTGATTGCTTTATATGTTTGCTATGAGCTTAAAATATGTGAAATTAATAGTTATGCTGCTGAAAATGTTATTCGTCAGCAATTAACGAGTGAATCTTTAAAGAAAATAGAAGATTTGGAAGAAGAAAAATTCAAAGAAGAGAGAAAAGTAAGGAAACAGAAAGAGTTTCAAAAGATTGTTGAAAATTATAGAAAGGGGTAGTTATCATGATTGGAAAAATAATAGCTATTTCAGAGTTAAATGTTAAGATATTTTTATATGACAATCAGCAAGTGGAAATCAAAGATATTTTAACGGCTACTTTGAATAATCAATTGTATCGATTTGAAGTGGTATCTGTGGATGATAATATTATTACTACTATCCCTTTTGATTCTGTTATTGGTTTAAAAAAGGGAATAGAAGTATCTAAGACTTCTACTAGTTTAGATATCGAGTATTCTGATTTTGCTGTTGGAAGGGTGTTTAATTCTTATGGTGAAAGTATTGATAATAAACCATTTTCAAGTACACAAAAACGTGGTGTCTATAATCGTAATTTGAGTCTTGAAGAAGTTGATGTTAATGGAGAAATATTATGGACTGGTATTAAAGTTATTGACTTTTTTGCTCCGATTCGTAAAGGTTTTAAGATGGGACTATTGGGAGGAGCAGGAGTTGGGAAAACTGTTCTTATTAAGGAACTTATAAATAATGTATATATGACTCTTCGTAGTAATGCTGTTTTTGTTGGAGTAGGAGAACGTTCTCGTGAAGGTAAAGAATTATATGATGAAATGGAAGAGTCTAACTTATTAGATAAGATGTGTATTGTTTTTGGACAGATGGGAGAAAATTCTACTTCAAGGAGTAAAGCTGTTTATTCGGGGCTTACTTTAGCAGAGTATTTACGAGATGAGAAGAAGCAGGATGTTTTATTATTTATTGATAATATTTATCGTTTTGTACAGGCTAAATCAGAAATATCTAATGAATTAAAAAATGTACCTGTTGAAAATGGATATCCTACTACTATGATTTCTGATGTAAGTGAAGTTGAAGAGAGAATTAATTCTACTGGAAATGCTTCTATTACTTCTTTCCAAGCTATTTATATTCCTGCAGATGATATGACGGATGAAGCTGTTCAGACTATTCTATCTCATATGGATGGGCAATTGGTGTTGGATCGTAAAGTTGCTGAGAAGGGAATATATCCTGCTGTTAATGTTTTTCGAACTACATCTAAATCAGTTGATATTGAGGTGATTGGAGAAAAGCATTTTCATTTAATTGAAGAGGTATTGAAATACTTAACTCGATATGAAGAATTAGAAGAAATTATTGCTGTTTTGGGAATTGAAGAATTGGGTGAAGAAGATAAAAATATTTTTTATCGTTCTAGAAAGTTAAGAAATTATTTTACACAACCAATGTTTGTTGCTGAAAACTATACGAATATTCCTGGAAAATTTGTAAATATTCAAGATGTATTAATTGATGTAGAGAATATCTTAACAGGTGTTTATGATAAGGAAGATGAAAGTAAATTTTTATTTATAGGTGATTATCATGGAAGCTTCGTTCAAAGTTAAAATATTTAGCTTATCTAAGGGAATTGAAATTATTGAACAAGTACGATTAATTCGAATTAAGAGTAATGACTATAATTTGTTATTAATGCCTGGTTATATGTCTATTCTTGGTGAAATTAACGGAAGTATTGAGATGGAATTGGATGATGATTCCATTTACTATGATAAAATTGTTGCTTATTATGTTCATTCCAATAACGAATTTTTATTATTATTAAAGGAGATTTAGAACTTTGTTACAAAATATTATTCCAATTATCTTTAAATTTATTTTGTTTTTTGCTATATTTGTATGTGTAGGATATGTTGTTTTTTCTTTTCTTCTTCGAGAAAAACCTGAAAGCAAATTGACAAGTACAAGGCAAAGAATTTTTGGCCTTTTTATGGAATTAGATAATCTATCTATTATTTCTATTTCTATAATTTGTGTTCGCTCTATTTTTTTATGGTATATGTATTGGAATCGGGCTGAAGTGGGGATTATTCATTTATATACTTTATTATTTTTATCATTGTTATTTGGCATATTTTCTAGAAGTATAAAGAATATTGTTCTTGATTTTGGAAGTAATACAGCTATATATTTTTCATTATTATCAAGTAAACTATTATCGAGTTATTTAATAGAAGTTCAATTTGTTTGGTATGTTTTTTGGGGGAATTTTTTGTTATTGTTTTTTATAGGACTTTGTATTCTTTATTTTTTCATTCGACATGTTAATGATGTTGTTTCTCGAACTAAATTTATTAGGAGGTATCGAAGTGAAGAAGGTTAAAAAAATATTATTTCAAAAGAAAAATATTAAATGGTTTGTTTTATTATTAATCTTTTTTGTGATGTTAACTTTTTTTGTATTTCGTAAAAAAGTAGATGAGTTTAAGATTGAAAACCATGATTTATATCAATATTTTATGGGATTTAAAATGGAGTATAAAGGTACTATTCGATTAAATAAAGATGATAAAAAAATTACAAAGATATCTTTTGGTAAAGATATTGTTAATTTAAATTCAACTCCTTTGTATTATAAAGGAGAAAAAAAAGTTTTGTTTCCTGAATCAATGTCTGTGGTAAAACCTCGAGAAGGTCTCCAATATCGGATTAATTATTATGCAATCGCGTATAAGGATTTGGATTCTTATAGTATACAAGAGGGTAATAAGAATACTAGAATTACCAATTCTGTTATTTATGATGGAAAAGATTTATACTTTTTTATGGAAAATGTTATTGTTTCCTTTGGAGAT
>CAMYXG010000047.1 GCA_947303225.1 uncultured Caryophanales bacterium
ATTGCAATATAGCAATTACATACTTGGTTACCATTATTTAATATTTTGTCCCATGGATTAGAAAAGTCAAATCGTTCTAATTGTCTCTCTAATAAAACCCCTTTTCCACTTCCTAATAGAACCATTACTCCAAAGGCAATTAATCCTACTATAGAAAAAACTGTTTTGAACTTTATTTCCTTTGAAATTGGTACTGATAAAAAGATAATACCAACTATGGCACAATATATAATAGTCGTTCCTAAGTCAGGTTGTACAAATATTAGTCCTGCTATTAATCCACATATTCCTATTGGAAATAAGCTTTTTCCCCACCGATTTAATTTCTTTTCATTTTTATCATAATAATGTGCTAAGAAAACAATCGTTATAATTTTAACAAATTCACTTGGTTGAATACTAATTGCTCCTAAATCAAACCAACTGACTGCTTTATTCTTTGCTGTTCCGATTACTAATAATACTACTAAGGAAGCAATGGATATTAATAATAATCCCCAAGAAAAGAAACCATAGGATTTTGTATTAAACTTAATCATAATAATCGATAGGACTACTCCTACTAATAAAAAAGCTGCTTGTTTAATAAAATAATTATAAGGACTTACTTCATGAGACATGTAAGCAGTAACATTAGACGCAGAAAAAACCATAATGAGTCCTAGGACAAATAATATTATGGTAATTATTAATAATGGTTTGTCTAAATATTTCATTATTTTTCTCATGATACTCTCCCTTATATATTAATATATCACAAAATTCAAATATTTTTTTAATTTCTTTTCTCTTAGGTTATTTTCATGAACAATAATTGTAAAGTTACATACCTTATAGTAGAAATTGTAAAGGAGGAATCGATATGTATTATTATGGTGGAGGTTCCACTTGTTGTCCTAATCAAACATCTTACTACTACCCTGTAAATTATGGAAATAACAACTCTAATTATGCTATTATTTTAGTATTATTTATTTTACTTGTTATTATTCTTGGTACTAGATGGACAAACAATTAAAAGAACTTGTTTGTTCTTTTTCTTTGACTTTTCTTTTTTTCTTATTATAATAGTTTCTTAGGTGATTTGATGTTAGAACATTATCTTTTAGCAAAACAAACAGTTTCTTCGAAATATTCCAATCATGTTTATTATCCTTTATTGGTGGTTGGATTGTTTTCTTTATTAGAAAAATATAAAGATTATGAGGAGTTGGTGTTATCCCTATTTCAGTCTGCAGAGATTGTTATTGAAGAGGATTCTATGTCAAAGATATTAGCTCGTCTTTCTATTTCTTTCGTTAATCATGAGGAAGAGAATAATGTATATGCGATGACATCAGGATTATCTTCTGGAGAAAATATTGTATTATTTCAAGATGGAGATATGATTCCTACTAAAAGAGCTCCATTAGTTATTTGTAGTAGTCTTTATCTTTCCCCTACTATAGTCTTAAATATCTTTTTACATGAGATGAATCATTTAATAAAAGGATCTATTCAATCTTTTTATTTTCATAAAGATGGGAATCAAACATATTATGCTTGTCGAACAGGATTGCATACTCATTATTATCATTATGATAAAGATACTGGTAATTTATGGGAAAATGATGATTTTAATATTTTAGATGAAGTAATTAATACAATACAAAGTACAGAATTAGTGGAACATGTTTTCTCTTTAAAAGATATTGTTATGGATGAAGAAATTCAAAATTACTTAGCTTCTTTAAGTGTAAATGAAGCAAAAAAAGACTTTGGTTATGAAAATGTTACTCGTCTATTGAGACCATTATGGGAAGATGAAATGTTTCGAGAAATTATTGAGAGTCATATAGTAGATGGAAATATATCTTTTATTATAGGATGGTATGAAGAAATTATGGGGAAAGATTCTTTTGATGCTTTAAGTCTAGCTTTAGAAATCATTGATGAAGCTAATCAAAAGAATAGACGTGGAAAGAAATACAGGCTTGCGAAAAAATATATTAATAATGCTGTCAAGCAATTTCCAAAAGGGAAAAGAAAGATTCTTTGTTAATCTTTTACTTTTCAAATTAGTAATTTTTTGATAAAATAGATGCGTTGAGGTGGTACTAGTGTTAAAGACAAAGGACATATTAGATGAAAAAGATAAACGTTTAAGATTAATTAGTAAAGAGGTTGAATTTCCTCTTACAAAAAAAGATAAAGAACTTATTGATACAATGATACAATATTTGCATGATAGTCAAATGAATGAATTATCTGAAAAATATGATTTACGTCCTGGAATGGGAATGTCTGCTATTCAGTTAGGAGTTGCGAAAAGATATTTTGTTGTAGTAAATGAACTTACGGATCCTGAGACGGAAGATGATCAGAAAGAGTTTGAAACTTATGTGTTAGTGAATCCTAAAATTATCAGTAATTCTATGGAGCAAATTTATGTTACAGAAGGCGAAGGATGTTTAAGTGTTAATCGACCTGTAGATGGAATTGTCCCTAGATATGCAAGAGTTACTATGGAAGCTTATGATATGGATGGTAATAAAATACAAGTTAGGGCTCGTGAAGAATTAGCAATTTGTTTTCAACATGAATTAGATCATTTGAATGGTATTTTATTTACTGATCATATTGATCCAAAGAATCCATTTAAAGGAAAAGACCAAATGCGTGGCATTTAGTCTTTTTTCTTTTTCTTGTGAAAAGTAATCATTAGAATGATTAATAAACCAAGGAGAATAAGTTCTTTTTGATGTCCTAATAAATATTTTGAAATGGATAGTTTTGGATTTTCTAATAAAATGATTTCTTCTATATCTAATAATTGATTATCATAATAGATTTCTACTTTTCCTAGTTTTTGTCCTTTTTTCATATTATAAGTAATTGTTTTGATACCTTGATACTTATATTTTATTTTTTCTTTATCAAAGTTGTTTTCTAAATATTTAGATTGATTCTTTTTACTATAAAACTTTATTTCATCTTCTTTTAAGTATTTCGTTTTTAAGGTTACTAGACAATCCTTTTTATTAACTATTTCATGATAATCAAAATTATCTCTAACATATTCATAAATTGTTTTATGATCTTGAAAATTTCTAGGAATCGTTCTTGAATATTCTGCTTTGGCTGTTACTAAAAGAAAATCTGTTTCATCAAAGTTTGCTAGTGTTGCTAGACATAATCCAGCATCTCCGGTAGTACCTGTCTTTCCTCCTTTCACATAGTCCATTCCTAAATTTGTTGTTTTACTTAGAGTACTTTTTAGTGTTAATTGTTTATCACTAGTTAAATAACTTGTTTTCGTAATTATTTCTTTAAAATCATTATTATTTAACGCATATTTAAAAATGGTTAAAACATCATTTACTGTTGAATAATGATTTGAATCATCTAAACCTGTGGGATTCGTATAATGGGTATTTTCTAATTTTAATTCTTGAGCTTTTTGATTCATTAATTCAACAAATTTTTCATTAGAACCAGCAATATTTCTAGTTAAAGCTTGAGCAGCATCTGCTCCACTAGGAAGTAATAGGCCATATAAAAGATCACGATAAGTTACTTCTTCCCCTACTTTGAAACCTGCTACTGCAGCATTTGCTTCATATAAACCTTTAAAATCTTCTGTAGTTAGAACGACTTTATCTTCTAAATTCTTAATATTTTCTATTGCAACAATTGCTGTTGTTATTTTAGTAAGAGATGCAATGCTTACTTTTTCTGTACTATTTTTTTCATAAATAATCTTATTCTCTTTTGTATTATATAGAATTGCGTTATTAGAATCAATATTGAATTCTAACGCATAAACATTCCTAATACATATTAAATATAAAATAATTGTTATTAATAAACCTATTCTTTTCATAATAAAATTATAATATAAATAAAAAAAGTCTACAAGACTTCTTTTATTTATATTATAGAAGACACATTATATGTTAT
The DNA here is from genome assembly GCA_947303225.1 of uncultured Caryophanales bacterium. Taxonomy (GTDB): domain Bacteria; phylum Bacillota_I; class Bacilli_A; order RF39; family UBA660; genus UBA3789. The sequence continues at coordinate 3,940 of CAMYXG010000047.1, forward strand.
CTTCTATGTTGTAGGGCATTATAGACATTATAATTTATTCTACCATAATCTGTTGGTAATATTGATAAATAGTCCACTACACTACTATTATTTTTATTCGTATAGTGGTGACGATAGATATTAACAAATTCTTGTGGCATACCACATTCTTCTAAATATGCAAGATAATTATAGAATTCATCAAATGATAATCTATGAAGTGGTTTTCCAGCTAGATAATTTAGTACTAATGTATTATAACAATAAATATCAGTATTTTGGCTTGGAAGACATCTTCCTTCTTTTGTAACTCCATATTTTGATATATCATATGTTTTTGAATCACAAGCAACATATTTACTCTCTAATGCTACATCACTTACAGTAGCAGATGAATCTAAGTCAATCGCATATAATCGTTGCTGACTATCTACTAAAAAGTTATATGCTTGCAAGTCTCCAAAATAGAATTCTTGAGATTGTGCTTGAACTTTACGTAATAATTGTCCTATTTTTATTAATACTTTTATTTTATCTTCTCTTGGTACTAATCGATTATTTAAAAACAAACTAAGATTTTGACAGTCTTCTACTTCTTCTATTGTAAAACCTGATTTAATTCCTTGAATTACTACATAATCTGTTGGAAATACTAATTCAGGATATGTTACTAGCTCACTATCTTGTACTTCTCTTATGGTGTTTATCTTTCTCTCTACTCTTTCGCTATCAGTGTTATATAATCTTTTTAATAAAGTACTAGTAGAATTATGGGAATCCTTCCTATAATAATAAATTTTTCCTTCCGTACAAATAATATCCCCTAATTGATATTCTCTTAGTCTGGAAACATCACTTTCTTTTAGTGTTATTTCTCTCACATTACCATCCCCCAATAGTGCACATATTATACCACAAATGTTCGAAAAAATCAATTAAAGTACCTTATATTATCCTTATTTACAATAATTCATCATGATTTTCTAATTTAACACTAACTAATTTAGATACTCCAGATTCTTGCATCGTTATTCCATAGAGTGTATTCGCATATTCCATTGTTTTTTTCTTATGTGTAATAATTAAAAACTGGGTTTTATTTTTATAATGATTTAAATATTTTCCAAATTGAACTACATTAGCTTCATCTAGAGCAGCTTCTACTTCGTCAAATAAACAGAATGGGACCGTTCTAACATTTAAAATAGCAAATAAAAGTGATATTGCAGTTAAAGTTTTTTCTCCACCACTTAATAAAGAAATCGTAGTTAATTTCTTTCCTGGAGGAGATGCCTTAATATCTACTCCTGTTGTTAGTAAATCATCTGGATTCGTTAGTTCTAGATCTGCCTTTCCTCCATTAAATAATTCTTTAAATACCATTTGGAATTCTTTACGAATTTTATCAAATGTTATTTGAAATTCTTCCTTCATTACGTCATCCATTTCTCTCATAATATCTAATAATGTATCTTCTGCATGAAGAAGATCTTCTCTTTGATTTGATAAGAATTCATAACGACTATTTACTTTTTCATACTCTTCTATTGCATCTAAATTAACCATACCAATTCTTTTAATATTTGCTCGATAATTGTTTACTTTTGATCTAGCTTCTTCTGGTTCTATATCTAAAACATATTCTTCTTTTGCTCTTTCATAAGTTAATTCATACTCAGTAGAAAGAGTTTCTAACATATTATCTAGTTTTACATCCATACGATTCATTGATATTTCAAGTTCTCGTGAAGATTTTTCTAATTCTCTTAAATGAGATAATTTTACTTTATCATCTGCTTGTTCTTGTTCTATTTTATCTTTTAAATCACTAATTTCTTTATTTAATCCTTTTAATCTTATTTCAATTTGTTCTTTGTATGCTGTTTTTTCATGATAAAGTTTGATTAATTCTCTTTCTTTTTCATCGATAGAATTATTATGAATTGATTCTAATGATTCTTGTTCTTTTATGATGGAAGATAATAACTCTTTATTATCCTTAATATCTTTATTTTTAGTTTCTTGTTGCTCTTTTAATGTTACTTTTTCTTTACTAATGATAAATAGTTTTTCTTCTATTTCATTTGTTTTATTATTTATTTCTAGTAATTCTTTTGATATTTCTTCTTGTTCTTGTTTTAATAAATTTGCTTTTTCTTCTAAATGTCTATATTCCTGTTTCAATATAATTGTACTTTTTCCTTTGTATAAAGATCCTCCTGTTAGAGATCCTCCTACATTGATGACATCTCCTTCTAAAGTAACAATTTTATATTTTGCTTTTATCATATGAGAAAGACGAGTAGCAGCATCTATATTCGTAGCAACTACAACAATTCCTAATTGATTTTTAATAATAGAAGTATATTCTTTATTATAAGTCACTAAATCAGACATGATTCCTAAAAAATCATTACTATTTTTTAAGATATTTAAACTCTCATAATCTACATATCTTTCTTTAATAACAGACATTGGAAAGAATGTTGCTCTACCTAGATGATTATCTTTTAAATAATTAATGGCTCTTTTAGCTGAATCTTCATCCTTTGTAATAATAAAGTTTTTATTAGAAGCAATTGCTGTATTTAGAGCTTTAACATATTTGTCTTCTGTTGTTAGAACATTTCCTATTGTATCATGAATACCTGTTAAAGAATTAGATTGAAGAACTTTTCTTACACTATTTGGCATGTCTCCATTTTGTTCCATTTCTATTTTTAAATTATCCATTTTATGAATAGTAGAGACATATTCTTGACTATGACTATTATAATCATTATTCAGCATATTTTTCTTTAATTTTTCATTTTGAAGTTCTCTTTCAATTCCAATTGTTTCAGTTTCTTTCTCAGAAAGATTTTTCATAATTGCTTTTAAATCTTCTTCTAAGATTGTAATAATTCCGGATGTTTTTTCTTTTTTCTCTATTAATTCTCTAATTTCTTCTTTTATTTCATTTTCTTCTTTGGTTGTTTTACTTCTTTCTTTTAAAAGATTTCTTTCTCCATCTATTTTTTCTTTTTCTTCTGTAACTATTAATAATTCTCTATTTAATTCATTCTTTTCTGTTTCTAACTTTGATAGTTTATTATTATCTTCTATGTACTTAGCATCTTTTAGATTTGTTTCATTTGATATTTTTACGATTTCATTATCTATTTTTTCTTTTTTCTCTTTTGAGTTTTCTAAATTATTATGAATATTTTCAATATCATAAGCTAGTAATGCTACTTCATAAGTATCTAGTCCTTTTTTATTTTCTAAGTATTCTTGTGCTTTTTCACTTTGTTCTTTTAATGGACCTACTTGTAATTCTAATTCGGTAATAATATCATTTACTCTATCTATATTATTATGAGTTCTATCTAGTTTTCTTAAAGCTTCTTCTTTTCTTTTTTTATATTTTAAAATACCGGATGCTTCTTCAAAAATAATTCTTCTATCAGATGAAGAATTACTTAATATTTTATCTACTTCTCCTTGAGATATTACATTAAAAGATTCTTTTCCCATACCAGTATCCATAAGCAAGTTATTAATATCTTTTAATCTACATTTTTCATTATTTAAGTAGTATTCATTTTCTCCACTACGATAGACTCTTCTTTTTATTGATATTTCTGTATAAGGAATATTGACATAGTGATCCGTATTATCAAAGATTAATTCTACAGAAGCTACATTGAGAGGGCTTCTTGATTTGCTACCTGAGAATATTATATCTGACATAGAACCATCTCCACGAAGAGACTTTACAGATTGTTCTCCTAATACCCAACGTACTGCATCTACTACATTACTTTTACCAGAACCATTTGGTCCTACGATACAAGTAATCTTATCATCAAGTTTTAATTCTAATTTATCAGCAAATGATTTAAAACCACTCGTTACAATTCCTTTTAAGTACATATTCTTCACCCTATTCATCATTATACAATAAAAGAGTATTTTCAGCAAACACATTCTAGAAAGTTTATTTCCTATTAATTTACTTATCATTAGATAATAATAAGTCAAAAAAAGGTCATTCATTATGACCTTGTATTTTACAATTTATTTTTTTTATACTAGATTATCTCCGTGTCTACACTTCGCAATGCTCGTTCGACACAAGCTCGGGCTGAGCCCTCGACACACATCATTTTTTATCAAAAATGATGGATTAAAGATTATGAGATGGTCTGGGGACGAACCACTACTACCAGTTACAGTAAGAGCTACCATCACGGATCACGCCACAGTCCGAACCGTCATCGTCATCCGCGTACACGCCACCACGCGCATAATCATAAGCTGTCAAGCCGGAAACGGTACAGTTGAAGTTAGAAGAGCGACCATTACTGTATTCACTACAACGAGATGGATTGATTGAATAGCCAAAAGCTGTTTTTATTGCTTCTTTGTTGGCTTCATAATAGGGACTAATGTAATCTTCTCCTACTAGATCGGTAGATGTATCATTATCATATGTTTTTTTTCCTCTTAAAGTATAGGTTCCCGCAACCATTCCTGTGTTTGCTGCGGCCATCTCTGGTGTTACTACAAATTCTACATAAGACTCCGTCACAACATCATTTTCTATTTTATGCTTTAAGTAGAATGGTAAGTTTTTGCTTGATGCTGTAGCGATTGCGGTTAATGCTTCACTTGGTGTTTGATACTGAGTAATA
>CAMYXG010000048.1 GCA_947303225.1 uncultured Caryophanales bacterium
AATTATCTCCAGGTAAATATACATTATATCTATATACAAAAACATCAAATGCTGCAAACTATGATGAAGTCCCAGATATGTTTAAAAGTTTAAATGAAACAACTACGATAAACAATAAAAAATATACAATTTACTACAACAAAGAAAGAAATAATCGAATTGAATTAGAAATTAAATAGACTAGATTCTTCTAGTCTATTTGAAATTATTAAGAAATGAAAATAAGATTCCATCTAAAATTAGTTTAATAAATTCTAAAGGGAATAGATAATTACTATTTATTCCTTTTTTAGATGATAAAAAAGTTCCCTTAATTTGTGAATAATCAAGTATACTATTTTAATTTTGTTCAAAGATAAAAATATGATATGATAGTATGTGTAAATAATTATAAGGAAATACTATTAGAGGAGGAATAATATGATAGATTTACAAAGAAAATATGCTAAAGTAATATTAGAATCTTGTCTAAAAATTGATGAAAATCAGCCATTATTTATTAGCTATAATGTAGAAAGATCAGATTTTGTGAGAATTGTTGCAGAAATTGCATATTCTTTAGGAGTAAAAGATATCTACTTTGAAGCAAATGATCCTTATTTAAAATATGAAGCATTGAAGCATTTAGATATTGATGAATTAAAACAATTAACATTTTGGAATAAAGAAATGTGGAATGTATATGCAAAAAAGAATGCCGCATTTTTAATGCTTGCAAGTGAAACTCCTGGCTTAATGAAAGATATAGATTCTAAAAAAATGGCAGCAATGACAAAATATTCTCTTGAAACAAGAAAAGAATTTGATAAAATGAGAGATAAATCACTTCTTGCATGGTGTATTGCTTGCCTTCCAACGGATGATTGGGCTAAAACAATTTGTCCAGATTCCGATAATCCAACAGAAGAGTTATGGAACAAAATATTTGATATTTGCAGTATCAAGGAGAAAAATCCAGTAAAGATATGGGATGAAAAGATAAAAAAATTAGATAAGAGAGCTAAAAAATTAAACGAATATCAATTTAAAACTTTAAAATATAAAAGTAAAAATGGTACGGATTTTAAAATCGACTTACCAAAAAATCATTTATGGGCATCAGGAAAAACAGTTTTAGCTAACGGAAAAGAAGTACTAGTGAATTTTCCAACAGAGGAAGTCTTTACTTCTCCAGATTGCTATTCTGCAGAAGGAGTAGTTTTTGCAACAAAACCACTATCTTATCAAGATGTCATTATTGATAAGTTTAATGTGGAGTTTTCAAAAGGAAAAGTAGTGAAAGCAAAAGCAGAAGTAGGAGAAGATACACTAAAAGAAATGATCAATATATGTGAGAATTCTGACTTATTAGGAGAAGTGGCACTAGTTCCATATGACTCTCCAATTTCCAACACAAAGCAATTATTCCTAGAAACATTATTTGATGAAAATGCAGCTTGTCATATTGCTTTAGGAGATTCTTTCCCAGAATGTGTAGAAAATGGACCGGAAATGGACAAAGATTTACTATTAAAAGAATATCACTTAAATAAATGTGATTCTCATGTAGACTTTATGGTAGGAAGTAAAGATATGAATATAACTGGTATTTGTAAAGATGGATCAGAAGTACCAATCTTCGTCAATGGAAACTTTACAGAACAATTTAATTAAAGAAAGGAGAAAAATATGGCTACATTTATGCTAGAAACAAGCAGTTTAGAATCAGCAGCATCATCCTTAGATCAAGTATCATCTAATATTTCAACATTAAGCAGTTCAGTTAGTGGTTATGATACAAGCTGTGAAGATGGTTTTGATTTTAGTTCTGCAAAAAGTAAAATTGCAGCTAATCTAGAAGCATGTTCTACAAAAGTAAAGAATACATCCAACATATTAAATACAGTAGTTGGATCTCACACTCAATTACAGAATAGTTTAAAAGTAGATAATTCTTCAGAAACAAAAACAAAATCACAGGAAACTAATAGTACCACAAAGAATGGTTCAAGTAACAATAATAGAAATTATTCATCAAGAACAACATCATCTGGAGGTGGCTATTATTCTGGAGGATCTAGTAGTGGGGGAGGAGGCTATGTATCATCTATACCAACAAACACTCCAACTATAAACAAAGAAAATGAAAAAGAAGAACAAAAAATAGTTACAATAAAGAATCATTTCTCAAAGGTAGGATATGCTTGTGTAGACTCCTCAAAGCTAAAAGAAGAATCTAAAAATATCATGGAGCATGATAATATTAAATATGATAAGAATGGTTATGCTAAAATAGGAAAAAGATTCATTGTGGCAGTAGACTCATCTGTTGGTAAAGTAGGAGATGTACTTCGTTTTACTCAAAAAGATGGTACAGAATTAGAAGCAATTATCGGTGTTACAACAACCAATACTAAAAATAAAGATAATATTAGTTTTATCATTTCTACTAATGAAAAGGAAAGCTTTAAAGCAAGTGATTTTTCAAAAAAATTAATAGAAGATAATAAAAAGATTGAAAACTGTGGAACCTTTGATTCATCAATCATCAAAACAATATCAAATGAAAAATTAAAAAGTGCATAATAAAAAAGATATTCACATTGAATATCTTTTTTTTATTTTGCTAAAGTAATAGAAATACTACTACAAGAATCTGTACTTCCACCTTTAAATCCATCAATGTAGTCTCCTGGATCATATCCATCTCGTTCAACTCCATTAATAGAAACCTTCAATCCAGGACATTGTCCTTGCAAATAACTTCTTAAAGCACTTGCAGCACTTTCATAAGAATTATACTGTTGAATTGTAGAAGTAATTTGTGATGCTCTAAAACTACAAGGTGTACAAGTAGGAGTAGGTTCTTCTTGGTTGTTATCATTATTATTAGTTTGATTATGATTGCTATTATTTGAAGTATTATTATTTACCTTGTTATCATTTTTATTAGAAGAAGAATTAGTTTCTTGTCTTTCTTCAACATTAGCTTCTTCTTTACCACTACTTAAAGTTATTGTAATAGTAGTTCCACTAGAAATTTCACTTCCAGCTTGAATAGACTGATTTAAAACAGTATTTTTCTTTTTTGAACTATTTTTATAAATAAAATTATAATTTAAATCAACTTTATTTAACTTAGAAATAGCTTCACTTTTTGATAGACCCACTAAATCAGGAACTTTTTTCTTTTCACCATCACTAATCGTTACAATAATAGTATCTTTATTTTTGATAGCTTCACCTGTTTTATGAGAATAACTAATGACTTCCCCAGATTTTACTTTATCACTAAATTCGTGCTTTTCTTCATAATCAATATTATACTTATTAGCCCATGCATAGAAATCACTAAGTGATTTAAATTTAGGCATTTTTAATGCTCCTCGAGACAATGTTACTTTAACAACAGTTCCTTGTTCTATAATATCTCCTTTTGAATAATTAGCATTAATAATTTGATTCTCTTTTATAGAATCATCATAAGATTCATCAAAGTTTAGTTTAATCTTTTTTTGAATAGCCCATTCTGTAATATCACTAATAGACATTTTAGTAAGTTCAGGAACTTTAATTTTTGGACCTTTACTAATCGTTACAATAACACGTTCATCATCTACTTTAACGACATCTCCAGCTTTAATCGATTGAGCCATAGCAAACCCTTTTTTAATTTTGCTAGAAAATTCTTCTTCAAAATCATAACGTAGTTGATGTTGTTTCAAATAAAATTCCACTTCAAATTTACTTTTATTTGTAAAATCAATTAATGTAACTTCATCAAATCCTAATTCTTCTCCATAAGAGAAAACCAAGTGAAGTCCTTCATCTCTCTTAAAACTACCATTTGTACTTTGTTCAATTACAGTGTCTTTTGCTTGATCACTAATAGTAAAATCAACTAAAACATTACTTAAATGATTTTCACGAATATAAGTAAGGACACGTTCATCATCCCAGCCAATCATATTTGGTAACATGATTTCTTTAGAAGGATTAGGACCCTCACTAACAGAAACAGTTACCTCTTTGATATCTTTTAAAGCAGTATGATAAGAAACATCTTGAGATATAATTTGGTATTCCTCAATCATGTCACTATATTCATATTGTTGATGAATAGTAACATGATTTTTACTTGCCCACTTCACAACAGTTGCTAAACTTTTACCCTGAAAATCTGGTATCATAGCAATAGGAGATTGTACGATACTAAAGTGATTATTAATGCCAAAAAGAAAATAGGCATACAACAATAAACTACTAAAGAAAATCATTCCTTTTTTTTGTCGGTTGTAAGTAATAGATATAACCACAAATAAAATAGTAAAAACAGTAATGAATAAGCTAGTAATTATACTAGAAATAGAAGAGGCTTTATCTAAAAGAACAAATCCAAAAGACACAATAGATAATATCATTAATAGTATTAAAACAATATTTAAAAGAGTATGTCTTTTTCTTTTTTCAGTCTTTTTTGGTGTAATTCCCAAATCCTCATCAATTAACTCCTTTAAATCTTGAGTTGCAATTACAGAAACAGATGTAGTATCCGTTTTAAGTTCAGTATCAGTATGATTATCTAAATAATCTTCATCTACAGAATCATCATTTTCTATTTCAGTTTCATTTACTTCTTCTTGTTCTTCTTCAGGAACAATATCATTCTTCTCAACAATCCTCGTTTGAGAAGAAGAACTATTTTTAGACGTATTTTTTTTCTTACGAGTCTTTTTCTTTGCCATAAAATACACCTCCATTATTATCTTCATTATATAATAAATAAAGGAAAATAGGAATAAAGAACAGGTTTAATGTGTCAAAATATGTCCAATAAAATCTACCTTTTGAGTTGAATTCCTACCAAATAAGTAGTAAAATAAGTCTCGGAGATGAAAATATGAAAATAACGACAAGAGGAAGATATGCCATTGTGATTATGCTATCTCTTGCTAATCATTATACGGAAGACAAATTTCTATCACTAAAAGAAATAGCAGAATCAGAAAAGATATCTCTTAAATATTTAGAAAAAATCATGATGGATTTAAAAAAAGAAGATTTTTTTCTTTCAGCAAGAGGACAGGAAGGTGGCTATAAACTAGCACATAGTCCTAGTTCTTATACAATTGGAAATATTTTAAAAGCAGCAGAAAAAGAACTTGCTCCAGTAAGTTGTGTAACAGAGGAAGCAAGTTGTGAAAAAAAGGGTATTTGTAAAACCTATCCTATATGGAAAGATTTAAATGAAGAAATGATGAAATTTTTAAATAGTAAAACATTAGCAGATTACATAGAAAGGAAGTAAAAAATGAAAAATCTATTAGAAATAAAAAATTTACATACAATAGCAGAAGATGATCATGATAAAAAAATATTAAAGGGATTAAATCTAAAAATAAAAAAAGGAGAAATCCATGTCATTATGGGACCAAATGGTTCAGGAAAAAGTACTTTAGCAAATACCATTTTCTCATCTCCTAGATACATTGTAACAGAAGGAAGTATTTCATTAGATGGAGAAGATATCACAAAACTAGCTACCAATGAAATTGCAAAAAAAGGAGTATTTATGTCTTTTCAAACTCCAGAAGAAATACCAGGAGTATCTCTTGCTCAATTCTTAAAGACAACGAAACAGAGTATTACAGGAGAAAAAATTAATTTAATGAGTTTTATTAAAGAAATAGATAAGTATACAAAAGAATTAAATATGAAAGAAGAATATACTTCTCGTGAATTTAATGTTGGATTCTCAGGAGGAGAAAAGAAAAAGAATGAAATTCTTCAAATGCTTCTTTTAAATCCTAAACTAGCTATTCTTGATGAAACAGATTCTGGTCTTGATGTAGATGCCATAAAAACAGTATCAAAAGGAATCAATCTTTATAAAAATGATGAGAATGCTGTACTAATCATTACTCATTCTACAAAAATATTAAAGGGACTAAAAGTTGATAAAGTTCATATTTTAGTAGATGGAAAAATAGTAAAAACAGGAGATTCTTCTCTTGCCCAAGAAATAGAAGAAAATGGTTATAAAGAATTCTTAAAGTAGGTGAAGTTATGTCAAAGACAAATGTAGAAGAATACATAGATAATAAAACTAGAAACATTTATAATGAAAAAACAGAGAATAAATCTATTAAGAAGGAATATGGCTTAACAAAAGGTATCATAGAAAAAATATCAAAAGAAAAGAAAGAACCAAAATGGGTATTAGATATTCGTCTAAAAGCATTAGATACTTACTATAAATTAGAGAATCCAGACTGGGGACCAGACATAAGTTATCTACATATAGAAGATATTGCTACTTACGTAAAACCAGTAGATAAAGAAGTAAGAAAATGGGAAGATGTTCCAGAAGATATTCGAAATGTTTTCGATAAACTAGGAATTCCAGAAGCAGAAAAAACTTCTCTTGCAGGAAGTGGAGCTCAATTTGATTCTGAAACAGTCTATCATAATCTTACTAATGATTTAAAGGAAAAAGGAATTATTTATACTTCTTTTGATGAAGCATTAAGAGAATATCCAAATCTTGTAAAAGAATACTTTACTAAAGCAGTACCAATTCATGATCATAAATATATTGCTCTTCATTATGCTTTATTCGCTGGAGGAAGCTTTGTTTATATTCCAAAAAATACAAAACTAGATAGACCTCTTCAAAGTTACTTTCGGCTTAATGCTCCAGGTGCAGGACAATTTGAACATACGTTGATTGTAGTAGAAGAAGGATCAGAACTTCAATTTATTGAAGGATGTTCCGCTCCTGGATATAATGAATTAAATCTTCATGCAGGATGTGTAGAATTATTTGTAAAAAAGAATGCATACTTGAGATTTTCAACCATTGAAAATTGGTCTAAAAACATGTTAAATTTAAATACTAAAAAATGTTTTGTAGAAGAAAATGGAAAAATAGAATGGATTATGGGATCATTTGGTTCAAAAGTATCTATGTTATATCCTTTAAGTGTATTAAATGGAGAAGGAGCAAGTTGTGAATTCACTAATATTTCATTTGCTGGAAAAGGACAAAATCTAGATACTGGATTAAAGTTAATTCATAATGCTCCAAGAACAACATCAGTAGTAAACTCTAAATCCATTTCTAAAGATGGTGGAATCTGTACTTTTAGAAGTAATGCTTGGGTAAAAAAACAGGCAAAAGGCTCAAAACTATCAATATCTTGTGAATCTCTAATGATGGACAGTATTTCAAGAAGTGATACTATTCCGGTAGATACCATAGAAACTGATGATGTAGAATTTGCTCATGAAGCAACAGTAGGTAAAATCAGTGATGAAGCAATCTATTATTTAATGACAAGGGGACTAAGCGAAAGTGAAGCAAAAGCATTAATTGTACAAGGATTTGCTGAACCAATCGCAGCATCATTCCCAGTAGAATATGCTGTAGAAATGAATCGTTTAATCGGATTAGAACTAGAAGGGACGATAGGATAATATGAAATATCGATTAAATACATTAACACCAAAAACAACCAATCATTTCAAAATCAATGACTTTGAAATAGAACTAGAAAAACAAAAAGTAAAAGAAATATCAAACTATCAAATAGATGGAAAAGAACTAGAAAAAATAAAAGTAAAAACAACCATCAAAGAAGAAAAACTAGATACAAAAATAGGCCTAGATTTTCCAAAATATTTAGAAATAAAAATAACAGTCCCAAAAAATACAGTTTTAAATAATCCAATCCAATTAACTCATTCTTTTCAAAAAGAAGAACTTCTACCAACGAATATTATCATTCACTATGAAAAATCTTCTCAAGCAAACTTCATCATAAAATCTGATTCAATGGATTCTAATACTCATTGGAACTATACAAAAGAAAGTATTAATTTAGAAGAAAACTCCAAAGGAAATATTACATATTGGAATAATCTAAATCATAATAGTATCAATATGATTGCTTTTGAAGGAATAATAAAAGAAAACACTCAACTTACTCATAATCTAATCGATAATGGAGGAAATATAAGAGTATATAATGCTGATATCAATAATGAAGGATATCAAGCAAAAAATTACTTTCATATGATTTATATTGGAAAAGAAAACCAAAAGATTGATATGAATTATAATTTCAAAAATATCAGTAAAAAGTCAATGAATAAACTTACAGTAGAAGGAGTATTATCTGATTATTCAGAAAAAAACTTTAGAGGAATCATAGATTTTAAAAAAGGATCAGTTGACTCCATTGGTGAAGAAAATGAAAACTGTGTATTATTATCAGATACCTGTAAATCAAGATCCTTACCAATGTTATTATGTGAAGAAGAAAATGTTGTAGGCTCTCATGGAGAATCATCTGGTAAAGTATCAAAAGATAAATTATTTTATTTAATGTCTAGAGGATTCTCTAAAAAAGAAGCAGAACGATTTATTATAATGGCAAACTTTAATAACATCATAAAAGAAATACAAAATATACAATTACAAGAAGAAATAAAAGAAATAATTTCTAATTCAATTTAAAAACTATTGATTAAAAATAAAATAATAGTATATAATA
>CAMYXG010000049.1 GCA_947303225.1 uncultured Caryophanales bacterium
AAAACAAAAGACCAAGAAGAAATGTTCTTTTACGACTAAAACGAAATTTTCTTAAAACAAACTTTATTCTTCTCATCCACATACCTTCCTACTATATCTATAGTATATAATGATGTTAAAAAAAAATCAAAAAAAAGTAGATAATCTATCTACTTTAATAATCATATTACGATGCAACTGTAAACACTTGTTTATAATTTGTAATTAAAACACTTCCATTATAAGAAATAATTGAATCTTTCTTTTCGACAAAAATAGGATCTTCTTGCATAGAAAATTGACAAGCAACATCTGCATACTTTCCACATTCCTCAGAATTTGTAATCCTCATTCGATATACTTTATCATCTGTCTTTACATAAGTATTCAAAGATTGTCCAGCATAATTAAAATCAATAATATCAGAACCATATGTCATTTTATCATAAACAGTAGAAACTGTTGTAACAGCTGGAGGAGCCTGTGTACTAGCACGGGTTATTTCATAAGAATATACATTTCCATCTCTCTTTAAAACATAATAAATTCCCGCACTACTATCTGCTGTAACTACCTTAACAACATCTTCTTCTTTTAAAACCAAATCATATATTGCATAGGAATTATCCGTATTTGGAATTTCTGCATAACTAGGAACATCATTTTTTCCAACTAAATAATAATACTTATTATCCATACCTTTTATAATTGTATTATCTAAAATAGCTTTTACTTTAATTTCAGTATCAGCATCTTTACAATTCTCTCCATTTGCAAAAGTTTGTGATAAAGACAATTCATATATTTTTCCATCCGTATTAATAATCCGAGAATCCGTCATATAACGAATTTTCTCAAAGTCTACATCTTCCTTATCTTTTGGAAAAAAATTACTACATTGAAAAGTACCCCCCATAGCAAAACCAGCATGTCTTATATCTCTAGTAGTATTTCCATTGCAACCACAACATATTCCTATCATCACCAACAATATAATAAAACGTATCTTCTTCATATTTATATCCCTACCTTTAATAAAAATATATCATACTTTAGAAAGAAAGAAAACTAGAATTTTTTAATAATGTCAAATAAAACTCGAATTTTTTCTGTATCATCTCCACAATAATCTTCCAAAACAGAAAGAATTCTTTTATTGCCCTTTAAAGATCTTTTTTTAAGATAACTCTTTTCTAATTCCTCATAAACCATCTCAATACTTTCAATATCCGTAATAAAATGATCTGTTTCTACTTGCATAATTCCTAACTTTTTTCTATTTCCGTGAATTCGAAACATAAAATAATCATAGGTACGCAAAAATTTACTTCTCAGAGAACTTCTATAAATCATAATAGCATATACTAAATAAGACAAATCTTTATTCCGAAAAGTAATATTTTTTCCATAACGATATCGTAATCGAGTATATTGTAATAAAACACTCTCTTCACTAATCTTATTTTTAGATTGATTGACTATCAATTCAAATATATTCTGATTTTTAGCAAATTGATATAAAAACAAAATAATTCCAAACCATATCACAACACGTAATTCTTCTCCAGTTAAAAAAACACTTTGAACTCGATTAATAAACTCTTGATTCAAAAAAAATCCACATAAGATTAAAATAATATAATAAAAAACACGTTTTTCTTGTTTATCAAAAAAGTCTTGATCTAAAAAATAACTACAATAGAATATATCCGTAATCATTAAAAATACAAAAACTAAAAATATATCACTAGTATAAGGAATAGCAAAATGAAAACATAATCCACAAAAAACAAGCCAAATAATAATAGAAAAAACAAATTTCTGTAATTTATGAATAGAATATTTTTGCTCTAGAAAACAGATACAAAAAAATAAAATAACTCCCAAAACAAGATAAAGAATCCAACCAAATAACCCCATAATAACACCTCTTAGCTTCATATTATAAAGAAAAAAAGTAATTTTGTAAATTACTTATATTTCTTTAGCTTTTTCTTAATAATAAATACTAAATCCATAGGTCCATTGATTTTATTTAGAACTAATAAAGCATCCTGTAATTTGGTTTTATCAGAAACTGTTTCAAAGACTTTCTTAGCTTCTTCTTTATAATCAAAATCAGGAATGGGATTAATCTCAATAAAATCTCGAATAAAGTTTTCAATATCTTTCATAACATATTCTTTTAAAGAATATTCATCTACTAAAGATACTCCATAATAACCACCAACAAAATATCGAAATTGATCTTCTAACTTCACATAAATCACCTGTTATTATTCTACCACAAGAAGAAAAAGAAAATGCTATTAAAATGAAAAAAAATATGATAAAATAAGATAAGGTGAGGATATGAAAAAGAAAAGTGATTTACGATTCATTATAATATTTATCATCATAGCTGGCATTTCTCTACTTTACTTATTCCAAGCATCTTATGCAAAATATAGAAGACAAATCGAAGGAAATGTAGAAGCTACAATTGCTAGTTGGAACATTAAAGTAAACAATGAATCGATTAATAATAAAACTGTTTTAACAAATACAATTGTTCCTGTCATAGATTCTAATACTTATGTAAAAAGCAATGTAATTGCTCCAGGATCTACAGGTTATTTTGATTTAATCATAAATGCTCAAGAAGTAGATGTAGATTTTAATTATGAAATATCTGGTTCCATACATGAAGATACACCACTTTCTGACTTAATCATTACAGAATATGAAATAAACAATGTAAGAACTACTTACAATGAAACCAATAAAATTACAGGAACTCTTCAAAAAAATACTGGTAACACTTCCATTCGTATTTATTTTAAATGGAATGATGATACAACAGAAAATATGAATAATAAACAAGATACTGATTATGCAATAGATGCAACACATCAACCAACAAAAATAAAAGTAACTATTAAATTTACTCAAAAGAAACAATAAAAAAATTATATTCAAACAAATATAATTTTTTTTTATATAACAAATGAATTCAATATCTAAGATTCATTTTTTTGTTGTACTAATAATTTAAGATTTATAATTAAACATGCTCTTCCTGTATCCTCTTCATATTCATGACATTTCATTCCAAAATAAGTATCAGCATCATCTTTTGCAAAATACAATCTTGATTTCATACTTTCATAAGTACTAGCATTAGGAACATTATAAATACTATAAATTCCTCCCGACAAACGATAATATGGCAAAGAAGAATCATATTCATACACATCATCCTGTTTATAATAGATTTCTGTTGCACTCTCATATGGCCAAGTTAAGGAAACATCAAATTGAATCTCCTCAGAAGCAGACAAAACATCTTTACTAGCATTTAGCTGTACACTGAAAGGATAATTATTTCTTAAATAATTAATCATAGCAGATGAATCACTCATTTGAATAGAATATCCTAATAATTCAAAAGAAGTAATTTCATAGATAAATTCTGCTTCCACATCACTTCGATTATTAATCATAATCGTTTTAGTATAATCATCCATTCCTGGTTTCATTTTCGTAATATCAACAACAAAGCTTTGCATTTCTTCTCCAGAATTATCTCGAAATTGAACATCCCAAGAAGCAACAGTGGCATCCAACTCCAACCGAGCAGTTGTAGTAAAAACAAACCAAGCGAAAATATTAACACCCAATGTAAAAAGTGCTAAAAAGATACTAAAATATTTACGCTTTAATAAAGCTTTTCTTAAAGCAACAATTTTCTCTTCGCTTGTTTGATTTTCCATATAATACCTTTCTCTATAATACTTCAATATGATCTTTTTCTTCTTTTCCTTCTTCAATAGAAGGAATATCAATATATGTTTCAGTCTCCTTTTCATCACCAGTAGTAGTCAATATACTCTCACGTAACTCAGCAGATAATTCTCTTGTACTATCGAAACTACTTAATATTTCAGGTTCTTCCATTATCTCTATTTTTTCAGAATTATCTTCTATAGAAGAATCCGATACAATTTTAAATTTTTCTTTCTTTTCTGAACCTTTCTCTTCTGATTCATTCATATCTTCTTCATTATCAGAATTATCATCTTTTGAAGAATCCTCCCTTTCAGAAGAATGATCTTCCTTTTCTGTTTTATCTTCTATTTCAGAAAGAGGTTCACTATCAGAATCTTTCTCTTTAGACTCATTGATATCTTCTTCCTTATCAGAATTATCATCTTTTGAAGAATCCTCACTTTCAGAAGATTGATCCTTCTTTTCTGTTTTATCTTCTAACTCAAAAAGAGGTTTATCATCAGAATCTTTCACCTTTAATTCTTTCACATCATTTTTCTTATCAAAATTCTCATCCTTACTTTTAAAAGAATGTTCTTTCTTTTCAGAATCTTTTTTTACTTTACTTTCATTATTCTTATTCTCATTCTTTTTCTTAGATATATTTTTTTCAATTTTTTGAATTTCATTCTTTTCAACACGAATATCTGTAATTGTCTGTAATACTTCTAAAACGATAACTAATACAAGTGGACAAAAAACAAGTAAAAAGAAACCAGCTTGACTTTTCACAACATGATTTAACTGTGTAATAACAGGAACAATTCCAACTACTTTTCCCAAGATTTGCCCTTCTTCAATAGTAGGATCAGAAACAGGAGCATTAACACCTTGAGTAGTAAAAATTCTGCTTCCATCTTCTCTTTCATCAATCTTAATAATTCTATGAGTGATGAGCAAACCATTTAATCCACCACGAGATCCTCGATAGGCAACATCATCCCCAACTTTCAGTTTTTTAGTATCCCAATCTTTTACTGCAATAACATCATTAATATCATAAACCCCAGTCATGGATCCAGTAGCAACATTAAATAACCGATAGCCTAAAATGCTCTTATTTCCAGATAGTCTTTGAACAATAATAAATGATAAATACAAAACAATAATTAAAATAAAACAAACTCGAAATAATGTATACAATATCTTAAATAATTTATTATCAAATAATCCCTTCATTCTTGTGCCTCACTTCTAAATAGTTTTAATATTTCATTCATAGCACTATTTTCACGAATTAAACGATCCGTGAAAATACTATAAATGCTTTCTTCTCTTTTTTCATTTTTCTCTTTAATTAACTTAATTTGCTTATTAAAGATATCTTTTAACTTGTCTTCTGTAATATCAGGATCAGTATCCAACAAATTATCCACTAATCTTTGAATCATTTGGTTAATAATTGCTGTCTCTGTAGCCTGAGAACTACTATTAATAAAATTCTTATTCGCAATAAAGGCCATTAAAAATGCTTGATCATACTCATTCTTTAATACACCTCTATCAAAAAAATCTCTTTTTTCTTTTTCTTTTTTATCCTTACTTTCAAATGTTTGTATATAATTCCATAATTCCTCTGCTTTTCTAAAGTTTGGATTTTTTAAAATAACATTTGTCTTTTTAATAGGACTTCTAACAGGAGAAACATGTAACCTAGTTAGGTTTACCATCAATTCTGTTCCAAAAAAACCATCAATTTGTGTCTTTGCCTTTTGAATTCTTTCTGCAAAAGACATATTATTCTTACTACCACTATGTTCTTTAACAATCTTAGAAATATCACTTAAATCCATAGATATTTTCAAATTTTCACCAAAAACACTAGTATTAGCTTCATATTGTATAATATTTTTATCTAAACAATAAGAACTTCCAGAAGTTTCTTGAACTCTTTGCTCAAAAAACATACGTAAATTATTCAATAAAGTATGAATAAAGCGGTTTTCATACGTATCCAAACTCTCTTCTTTATTAATATTTAAGATTTTAGAAGGCTTTACATCACCATTATCTTCAATTTTTTGAATTAAACTTGTATGTTGAGTTAGATGAATAACAGACTCTACTGTAACCTTACGAGCTAATTCTACTTTTACAATCTCTTCTTCATTGATAATAAAACGTTTCGGATTACGTAAAATATTATCAATATATGGCAAGATTTCTTCTATGATATCTAGCCATTCATAATCAAAGTCTTTTAAATCATAATCACGCCTTACAAATAATGTCGAATTTAAATTATTGATAAAGACCTCATCACGATCAAACTCTTCTTCATTATCCATCTAATTCACCTCCTATTAAACCATCTTCTTAAGTCTCAATAAATACTCCTTACATTCATTAAAGTTTTCTTTTCCAAAACTCTTATCTAAGAATTCAATGAAAGGATCAATTTCATCACGAATATAAGCTAAGTTCAACTGTTCAAACTTACGAAGAATCTTTCTAGCAATATAATAATCCACTCCATCTACTTCTGTACCACCACATCCAACATAAGTTGCGACAAAGTCTTTCATCTGTTTAACAATACGGTTACCGAAAGCGATACGGAAATGTTTAATAACATAATCATCCATATCACTAATTTTCTTTTCCATCTCTTCTGTTAATGGATATTTACTTTTTGCCTCGGCAAATAAACCTTCCAAATATGAACTATTAATATCCATTGCATCTGTATCGATTGGTTCAAATACTTGTCCTTTATCATTAATATCAATTGGCATAGCACGGTCATACACCTTATCTGTAACAGCAAATGTAGAGTCATCGTTATTGATAGTACCGATATACCACATATTACCAGGAATCTGTAACTTACCTGCTTTTAATTTAACTGGGTCATTATCCCAAGAACTTGGAACCAACTCAATAATCCATTCATCACGAGAAGGCATTTCTAGAATAGACAACATTTCTGCAAAATAATACTCCACACGAGCAATGTTCATCTCATCTAGAACAGTAACATAAACATCATCCGTATAACCTGCTAAATACATTCCTTTTAAAACATCAGTTTCATTAAATTTCTTTGTAAATTCATTAAAATAACCAAACAACTCAGTACGGTCACGCCAAGATGGTTGAACAGAAGCAATAATAGCATCGTTCTTAATAAATTTACCCCAAGCATAGGCAAGGGAAGTTTTACCAGTTCCAGAAATACCTTGTAAAATAACCAACTTGGTTGCTGATAAACCAGAAATAAATAATCGAATCATATTTGTCGTATAATATAATCTTAGTTTGGAAGCAGCAAAATTACGAAATAATTCTACTAATTCCTCCAAAGTAAATGTATTTCCATATTGTTGTACTTTATAATCTTTAAATTGTACATCAATAGAATGAAGTTTAGAGAAACGTACATTTGGATCATCATCTACAACTTCACTATCACTACTAGGATTTTCTCCACTACTACTAGTATCCCCTTCAACAGACTCAACTGCTTCATCACCTGGTTTTAATCCTAATTGAGATACTTTCATAGCAAGAATTTTTTCCTTTTCCTGTACTAAAGACGCCACCTCATTATTTAAAGTAGCTATCTCCTGTAACATAGACTCTTGCTCCACCAACGTTTTTCGAAACTTTAAATACTTTTTAATAAAGAATAATATTAATAAAACAATTAATACCATCAAAACAATCATCACAAGTACAGCTACTACAACAAGAGCCCATTCTCCACCATTAAAATCTTTTCTATAAAAATTAATAATAGATAAATAGTCAGGAATACTAAAAATTTGTAAAATTCCCTGAAAGAATCCACCAACAATAGTACCTACACCCTTAAAGAATACTGACATAAATTCAAATAGAAATCGAATATAAGTATCCATACTACTCCTCCTCAAAAACTAATACTTTCATAGCGTCACTTTCAAACTGAAGAAAGAATTCACGATCTTTATACTTACAATCAGAAACAATAGTGTAATCAAAAATACCATCTTTAGAAATTGTATCTAATTTTGTATAAACATCATTTATATGAGAAAAATCCTGTATACAGGTAAAATGAAAATCTTCTAAAAAAGCATCTTTCTGACTTAAATAAATATTGTAAGAAACACCTAATGAAACATAATGACGAAACAATGGATTATTAATAAAATCATATATTTCATCAACAATTTTACCTCGTTTAATAAATAAATCTTTTAATTCAATAATAAAGATAGGTACCTCTTGATGTTCCAAAACACCTTTTAAAATCATCAAAGAAACTTTTTGAACCATACATTCAAATTTAGCTTGTTCCAATCCTTCTTCTTGATAAACTCTTGCTACCATAGATTTTCGATAATGATTTAAAATATTAATATGTGGTTTTAACTCATAATAATAAACATCTTTATGATTCACAAATGATTTTTGTAAAAGCTCAAAATAATGATCTTCATAAGATAATAATTTATGATTAGTTTGAAAAGTTTCTCGAACTAACTTAGTAAACTTAGAAAAACGATTTCCAATTTTTTCTTGAAAAAAGGAATTATGATGAACAAACTCTTCCATTTTAGGAATAATCTCTTCTCGATTAGAAATGGTAACATCTTCTATTTTAAGTACTTCATAAGAAAATTCTCTTAAATCACGAATAAACTGAATATGAGAACGATATTCATCATTACTCTCTACTAATTCGTATTGTAAATAATCATCAAGCATTTCCTCCATGATTCCTTTAAA
>CAMYXG010000050.1 GCA_947303225.1 uncultured Caryophanales bacterium
AATTCAAAATCTTGAAGTTGTTAAGATTATCCTAGAAGAAAATGTTATGTTAATACAAGTAATGGTTGAAGAAGATGACATTGGAAGAGTAATTGGACGTGAGGGAAGAACTGCAAATGCAATTCGTACTTTGGTTCAAGCAAGTAGTGCTTTACATGAAAATAAATACATAAAGATTGACATTGATAAATTTTAGAGAGTCATTTTGACTTTCTTTTTTTATTGCTTTGTATTATAATTTTAAATGAGGTTGAGATTATGAATGAAGAGTTAGTTATTCCTAACCATATTGGAATTATTATGGATGGTAATGGTAGATGGGCACAAGAACGTGGTATGATTCGTACAATGGGTCATAAGACTGCTGTAGGTACTTTGAAGAAATTATGTGTTCATATGGCTGATATGGGTGTTAAATATGCTTCTTTATATGCTTTTTCTACGGAAAATTTTAAAAGAGATATCAAAGAAGTAGATTTTTTGATGAATTTATTTATTGAATCTTTTAAAAAAGAGTTTACTTTTCTTAAGGAAAAAAAGGTTCGAGTAGTATTCTCTGGTAGGAGAGAGCCACTTCCTGAAAAGGTATTGGAGGCAATGGATCAAATTGTTGAGGAAACTAAGGAGTATTCTGATTTAGTATTAAATATTTGTTTGAATTATGGTTCTCATGCGGAAATTGTTGATATGACAAAGAAAGTATGTGAAATGTATCAAGATGGAGAAATATCATTAGATGATATAAATGAAGAATTTATCCAAAAAAATATGTATCAGGATTTACCTCCACTTGATTATGTTATTCGTACGAGTGGTGAATTACGATTAAGTAATTTTATGATGTATCAGGCTAGTTATGCAGAGTTTTATTTTCCTGATGTTTATTTTCCTGATTTTACACCAGAAGAATTTGATAAGGCGATTGAAGTATTTCAAAAAAGAAATCGTAGGTTTGGAGGAATAAAAAATGAAGTCAAGAGTTCTTAGTGCTATTATATTAGTAGCTGTTTTTATCCCTTTTTTGTTGATTGGAGAGCTACCTTTTGCTGTTTTTATGGCTATTCTAAGTATGTTTGGCCTTTATGAATTATTAAAGGTTAGAGAAAGTAAAAAGAAATTTCCATTTTTTTTAAAACTAGTTGCATATATTTTAGTAGCAGTTTTTTGTATGTATAATATTAATTCTATTGATTTTCAATATCAATTTGATTATAGTGTAATGGCATTTTTGATTTTCTTATTTATGTCTCCTATGGTTTTTATTAATAATACAAAGAAGTATAATTTAAATGATGCTTTATTTTTAATGGGATCTGTATTGTTTTTAGGGCTTAGTTTTAATTTAATTATTATTACACGTAATTATGATTTGAATTATCTTATTTATTTATTGTTAATTACTACTATTACGGATACTTTTGCATTATTTTCGGGGATGTTAGTTGGAAAGCATAAGTTATGTCCCAAAATTAGTCCTAAGAAGACAATTGAGGGATTAATTGGTGGAGCTTTTATGGGAACATTTGTTGCGACTGCTTTTTATATAACTGTTATTCGATCAAGTGTTTCTTTGGTATTTATTATTTTAATTACTTTGTTGCTATGTCTTGTGGGGCAATTAGGAGATTTGGCTTTTTCTTCTATTAAACGTTATTATGATGTAAAAGATTTTTCTAATTTAATTCCAGGACATGGTGGAGTTTTAGATCGCTTTGATAGTTTAATATTTGTAACACTTGCATTTATTATGCTACTTACATGGTTATAGGAGGGATATTTTGTCAGTTGTTATTAATTTATTATTATTTATTTTAATATTAGGTGTTATTGTTTTTGTACATGAATTTGGACATTTTCTATTTGCTAAAATAACAGGAGTATATGTTTATGAATTTGCAATTGGTATGGGTCCAAAGATTTGGGGGTTCCAAAAAGGAGAGACGGAGTATAATTTAAGAGCTATTCCAATTGGTGGATTTTGTCAATTAGCTGGAGAAGATTTGGATGATGATGATTTAAAAAAGGTTCCAAAGAAACGTAGATTACAATCAAAGACTGCTTTTCAAAGATTTTTAATTATGGTTTTTGGACCTATGAATAATTTTATATTAGCTGTAGTACTATTATTCTTTATTGCATTAATATGGGGTGGTACTACAATGAATCCTACTATTTCTTCTATTGAAAAAGGTTCAGCTGCAGAGGCTAGTGGGTTGGTTGCAAAGGATAAAGTATTAAAGATAGATAATCATAAGATTACTACTAATGATGATATTACTTTATATTTAGCTGTTTCTAATCCGAAAAAAGGTACTAAGTTCTTAATTGATAGAAATGGAAAGAAATATACAATTACGGTTAAACCAAAAAAGGTTAAGCAGGGAAAAAATGAGAGTTATCATTATGGAATAGGAATTCAACAAAAGAAGACGAAAGGAATTATTTCTGCATTTGTTTATACAGGAAGAAAAACAATTTCTATCTTTAAGCAAATGTTTGTTACGATAGCTTATTTGTTTACTGGTGGTATTCGATTAAATCAGTTATCTGGACATGTTGGTATTTATTCTATTGTTGGACAGCAGAGTAAAGCTGGAGTTGCAAATTTATTATATTTAATGGCTTTTTTAAGTATTAATGTTGGTTTTATTAATTTATTACCAATTCCTGCTTTTGATGGTGGACATATTTTGTTTATTATTATTGAGAAGATAAAAGGTTCTCCTGTTAATCCAGATGTTGAAAATAAAATACATACTGTATTTTTGATGTTATTGATGTTATTGATGATTGTGATTACATTTAATGATGTATTAAGATTATTTCAATAATTGATGAAAGCAAGTCAGATTGACTTGTTTTTTTGGTATAATAAATATATAGGAGGTGATATCTTGGTAGCAGGTGTTTTGGTAGAAATATCTCATCAAAGTGTGGATAGGATATTTGATTATTTGATTCCGGATTCTTTATTAGATGATGTTTTAATAGGTGGTCGTGTGGTTGTTCCATTTGGAAAAATGACATTAGAAGGATTTGTATTAGAAATTAAAGATCATAAGGATACAGATGTAGAATTAAAGGAAATAATAGAAGTTGTTGATCGAGATGTTGTTTTAACTGAAGAATTATTATCTCTAGGAAAAGAAATTCAAAAAACTACTTTAGCTACTTTGATTAGTTGCTATCAAGTGATGTTACCTAAAGCTTTAAAAGCTAAAAATGGAAAAAGAGTTAGTATTCGTTATGATACTTATTATCATTTAAATCCTTCTTTTGATTCTTCTATTAAATTAACTTCTACACAGAGTAAAATTATTGATTTTGTTAGAGAAAAGGGAGAGGTATTAAGAAAAGAATTAATTGATATTTCTGCTAGTGCAGTATCGACTTTAGTTAAGAAAAAACTATTGATGGAAGAGAAAAGAGAACATTATCGTTTTCAAAGTATGATTTATAGAGAGGAGAAGAAAAAACTTACAGATGATCAGAGACGGGCTGTGGAAGAAGTATTAAGTCATCCTAATCAAACATTTTTGTTATATGGAGTAACTGGTTCTGGGAAAACAGAAGTATACATGGAAATTATTGAACATTATTTGAACTTGGGAAAAACGAGTATTGTACTAGTTCCTGAAATTAGTTTAACTCCACAGATGGTTAAACGTTTTCAGAGTCGTTTTGGTGAAAAAATAGCTGCTCTTCATTCTGGACTTAGTGATGGGGAAAAATATGATGAATGGAGGAGAATCTATCGTGGAGAAGTCTCTATTGTAATTGGTGCTCGTAGTGCTATTTTTGCTCCACTTCCTAATATTGGTGTTATTATTGTTGATGAGGAACATAGTGATTCTTATAAACAAAGTGATCCAAATCCTAGGTATCAGGCAAAAGATCTTGCTATTTGGAGAAGCCATTATCATCAGTGCTCTGTAGTATTTGGTAGTGCTACACCTTCTTTAGAGTCTATGGCTCGAGCTCAAAAAGGAGTTTATTATTTTGTTTCTTTACCTAATCGTGTGAATGGAAAAGAGTTACCTCCTGTTAAAATAATTGATATGAATCAAGTTATGAGGCAGAATAGAGGATATTTTTCTCAAGAACTGTTATTTGGAATAGAAACAAGAATGAAGAAGTCTGAACAAGTTATTTTGTTATTAAATAGAAGAGGATATTCATCTTTTGTTACTTGTAAAAATTGTGGATTTACTTTTAAATGTCCTAATTGTGATATTACTCTTACTTATCATAAGAGTAGTAATACACTGAGATGTCATTATTGTGGGTATGCTGATAAAGTACATGATATTTGTCCTGAGTGTAAAGAAAAATCTTTAAGTAATTTAGGTATAGGTACTCAAAAAATAGAAGAAGAAATAAGTGAAAACTTTCCTACTTGTCGAATTCTTCGAATGGATTATGATACTACTTCTCGCAAGGGAATGCATGAAAAAATGATTACTGCTTTTCAAAATCATGAATATGACATTTTGTTAGGTACGCAGATGGTTGCGAAAGGATTAGATTTTTCTTGTGTTACTTTGGTTGGGGTGATTAACGCTGATACTTCTCTTAATATTCCTGACTTTCGAAGTAGTGAAAATACTTTTTCTTTACTTAGTCAAGTTGCAGGAAGAAGTGGTAGAAGCAATCGAGATGGAGAAGTTATTATACAAACTTTTAATCCAGAACATTATGCTATACATTATGCTTCTAAACATGATTATTTTTCTTTTTATCAAGAGGAAATGAAGATTCGTAGGCAATTGAAATATCCTCCTTATTATTATTTATGTAATGTTCGAATTAGTGGGAAAGATGCAAATTATTTATTTGATGAGGCACTAAAAATAAAAAAGAGTTTGGAACGTAATTTAGAGGGTGTCATTTTATTAGGACCTAGTGTAGCAACTATTTTTAAAGTTAATAATATTTATCGTTATCATATTTTATTAAAATATAAAGATTCTAAGAATTTATATCCTATTTTTATGAAGATTATTAATCATTATCGACAAAATACAAAAATTAAGATTGATATTGATTTTAATCCTAGTCAAATTATGTAATCTATGATATTCTTATAATTAGAATAGAGGTGATTTTGTGAGCTTTTTTAATCAAGATATTAATGAAAACACAGAAGAGCAGGTGGATACTAGTTCTGAAAACAATGATAATCATTCTTCTACTTCTGAATTAGATATTAATCGTAAAAATCGTGAAAATTATGAAAATTTAATGAAGGATTCATCTACTCAATTAGATGGATATTGGGATCGAAATAATGTTTTTGTTAAATTGTTATTGGGAGTATTAGGAATTATTATTGTTATTGGAGTAATCTATTATGTGATGGCTTATTTGGGAAATTGATAGTATGATTGCGGTTGTATGTAGGGATTCTTCTCTTATGGGAATATTAAGTATTGTTAAAAGAATTCTATTTTTGATACAAATTATTGTTCCTATTTTGTTGATTATATGGGGAACAATTTCTTTTGTTAAGATGGTTAAGAATCCAGAAGAAAAAAATGGTATAAAAAAAATAGTGAATCAATTTTTAGCAGCTGCGATTGTATTCTTTGTTCCTTTATCTGTTAATGTTTTGATGGGAATATTGGGAGAAGATACTAATTTTAGTAGTTGTTGGATAGATGCTGATGATGTATTGTCTCCTAATACGAAATATTATGATTATCATTCTAGGGAAAAAAAGAAAATTATTAGCAATACAAAAGATTATGAAAAAGGAGATCCGTCTACAGAAAAAAGTACTAATCCTGGTTCTTCGATTCGTACAGATTATTTTGATAATGTAGAAGGTATTGCTGAATTAGCTGTTTTAATGGCGGGAACTGCGACAATGAATGGAGAGGATGCTCATATTTATTCTCCAACTGCTAATCCTTGGTGTAAAGTTCAAGATTCTCGTTTGTATAATGAATATAGAATAATGGATGAAGTCATTACAAAATATCCAAATAGTTGTCCTAATCCGAATAATTTATTATGTTCTGGTGTTTCTAATTATAGTTATAATAATCCTGCTTATGCTTCTTGTGCTCAAGCAGCAGCAGCTGTTATTCGTGCTACAGTGGATCCTGATTTTGAGTCAGCTAATCCTGAAATGCAGTTACAGTATTTACAAAGAAATACGGAAAAATGGTCTATGGTTCATGTTGTTAAAACGGGGGAAAGATTAGATGATTTTTGTAAACCAGGAGATTTGATGATTACTATGGGCGGTCTTACTCATACCATGATATATGTGGGAAATGAAAAGGTTCGAGAAAGGTTTCCTGAATCTATTGGAAATGTTTATCAAGCTGGATATAGTGAAGGTCATGCTAGATATCCTTCTATTGATTATATGGGTACTGCTTATGCTGATTTTTATGTTTTTCGTCCTACTGGAGAGGGAACTTTTACTTATCCATTTATTGATATTCCAAATGTTTTAAAAATGGAGGTTAATTGGAATAATAATCAAGGAGTATGCTAATATTTAATGAGGTGATAATTTGTGGAATCTAGGATTATGACTATGTGTCAAGATTCTTCTTTACTTGGTATTTTGAGTATTGTAAAATCTATTCTGTTTTTGGTTCAAATTGTTGTTCCTATTTTATTGATTATTTGGGGAACAATTTCTTTTGTTAAGATGGTTAAGAATCCAGAAGAAAAAAATGGTATAAAAAAAATAGTGAATCAATTTTTAGCAGCTGCGATTGTATTCTTTGTTCCTTTATCTGTTAATGTTTTGATGGGAATAATGGGAGAGAATACTGATTTCAGCCGTTGTTGGCTTGAAGCAAATGATAAAGTTGATTTTTCTACTGACTATGTTCCTATTGGGGATAAGAAAAAGAAAAGTATTTTACATTATTCAGGAGATTATGATGATGGTACTAGTAGTGTTGCTGTTGGAGGAGTTGCAAGTTTAGCAGTTAGAGTTGCTCCTACAGCTACTCCAGATAAACCTTTACATACGTCTAAAAGTTATGCGAATGGTGGGGCTTGGAGTAAAATAGATGATC
Source organism: uncultured Caryophanales bacterium (assembly GCA_947303225.1). Classification (GTDB taxonomy): domain Bacteria; phylum Bacillota_I; class Bacilli_A; order RF39; family UBA660; genus UBA3789. The sequence continues at coordinate 7,041 of CAMYXG010000050.1, forward strand.
CTAGGTTATCTGACTTTTTTAAGATAATGGATACTACCATTGGAAAATATCCAAAACATGATAATAGTAATCCAAGTCGAAAAGGTGGTATTAATAATAATAATGCATATGCTTCTTGTGCTCAAGCAGCTGCAGGTGTGATTCGAGCCATTGCTGATCCTGATTTGGAAACGGGAACTCCTGATTTAATGGCAGATTATTTGGAGCAAAATTCGGAAAAATGGAATTTAGCTGTTCGAATGACAGCTGGGCAACGTTATGATGACTTTTGTCAGCCAGGTGATTTATTGATGGTTCATCAGGGGTCTTCTTCTACTTATGCTCATGTAATGTTATATGTAGGCAATGAGGCTGTTCGGGAAAAATTTCCTAATTCGAAAGGAAATATGTTTGAAGCATCTTATCATTCTAATCAATATCCTACTATTTCTTATTATGATGCAGCAAGAAGTGTTGTTGATGTTTGGAGACCAACAGGTAAAGGGAATTTTCATTATCCATTTATCGATGTTGAAAAAGTTTTAGCAAATTAGGAGGAAATATGAAGAATAAAATAATAATATTACTAATTTTAGTTCTATTTCTTACAGGATGTGATGCTACATATTCTGTTGAGATTAAAAATGGAAAAGTATTTGAATCTACCAATTTTTATGGAAGTGATAGTGATGTTTTTGAAAATAATGCTGATGCCTTTGTAAATCCGAATGGTCCTGGGAAGACTATAAATGAATTAGTAAATGACTATTATCAACAAGATTATTTAGCATTTTATAATCAACCTGATCGTTTAGAATATTACGAAAAAGAAATGCTATCTTATGAGGATAAGGTTGGAATTCAGTTAAGATATACTTATTCTTTAGCTGATTATCAATATTCTTCTTTGGTTCATTATTGTTTTGACACTGTTTCTGTCGATTCAAAAAACGGTATTTATACTTTTCAATTGCAGGATAGTGATAAATGCTTTACACAGGATGTTAATCAAATGCTAGATACTGTTACTATTCAAGTTACTTCCAATCAAATAATTGAACATAATGCTAATCAAGTGAATGGTTCTAATTATATTTGGACTTTATCAAAAGATAGTCCAAATCAGATAGTTTATTTTAAAATTAAGAATGTTGGTAATAGTTCTTATTCTGCATTACTTATTGTCTTTGGTTTAATGGTTTGTGGTGCAATTTCTTTTGCATTTGTATATAAATCTATGGAGTTTTCTCATAAACAAAAGAAAAAGAGAAAAAAATAATTTTAAAGGAGGAGTGATATGATGTTTGATGAATACTTTAGACGAAGTGATGTTTTAAATCTTATCGATGAATTGAAACATAATGAACGTTATTATCAAAAAGAAATCGGTCATTTTGAAAAATATCCTTTCTATGTATCTCATGAATTATCACTTTATACTTTTAATATAATAATTTT
>CAMYXG010000051.1 GCA_947303225.1 uncultured Caryophanales bacterium
GAGTCGATTTTTTCAAAAAAGATAAAATGAAAATGCAAATTCTGATGATCATCTATCATCTGATGATTTGAAATATCAGAGTGATAAAGACTATGCAAGCATAGATGATATGAAGTTTAAGAAAGATAAAGACTATGCAAGTATGGATGATATGAAGTATAAAAAAGATAAGAAATATGATTCTTCTATTCCTGTATATAGGGATGTTGATAATGACGATGAAAAATATTTACAGGATGCTGTTTTATCTAAGTATGGAATTGAGCCTGCAAGTGGTGAGTTTGATATTCATGGAGATCCAAGTTATCGTATTAGTGAGGAAGACTTTGAACGTATAAAAGAAAAGTTAGAACAAGACAATATTTCTGTAGATGATGTAGAAGTTCATTTAGGTGATCGAAGAGATGTTGTTGAAAGATTTATTTTCTATCAAGATGCTGATAATCATAATGATATTTATGTGAATAAGTATGTATTAACTCGTTTTAATATTGAACCTACAAGTGAGGAAAGAGAAGTTGCTGGAAGGTATTGTTTCCGTATTTCTGATGAAGATGCTCAATATATTATTGATCATCAAGATAATTCTTATTCTCCATATAAAGTTGAAGTTAGAACAGTTCATTTAGGAAAAGATGATGATATTGAAGATGTGGATAGTAAAGAGCTTGTTTTATATCGTGATTTAGATGATCATAATCAAGTATATTCTTCTGAAGCAATTTTGAACTTTTTCCATATGACTCCTGAAGGAGATATTACTATTATTGAAGGAGAGCCTTGTCATAAAATTGATACTGCTACGGAACAGGAAATGTTACGTTTAGCAGATGCTAGTGTTGATCCAAAAGTGGTAATTCGTTATCGTGATGTTCATTTAAAGAAAAAGGAAGATGATATGGATGTAGAGTATATTCCTTTGTTCCGTGATGTTGATCATGATAATCGAATTTATGCTAATCCTAGCATATTAGAACGATTTGGAATTAAACCAGAAGGTACTCCTGAAATGGTTGGAGGATTAGAATGCTATCCGGTTACTCCAGAACAACATGACCTTATCAAACAACAAGTGGCAGAGAGTACAAATCCTAAGTTGGAAATTCAATATATAGATGTTCATATAAAGAAGCCTGTTGGACCTGAAAATGATGAACCAAGAAAAGGAGAAATCCATTATCAAACAGTTATTCAAAAATTAACAGATGGTTTAGATCATTTAGGAGCAAAAGAAGCAAAACGTTTCCGTGCAGCTAATATTTCTGTTAAACAAGCTGCAAGTGAATTACGTACAGGTAACTGGTTATATAACGTATTTGGTTCTGTTCCTGGTACGTTGACAATGCCTTTCTTATGGTTCAGAAAGATTGGTGCAAAATTGATGCTTAGACCAGAAGTTAAAGCTGATTATGAAGAGTTACAAAGACGGTTGGATAATTTATCAGAAGAAGAGTTAGAAGTATTATTCCAAAAATATCGTGGAAGTAATGCTATAGCAGATATGAATCCATCTATTAATTCCTTGATTGCTGATCGTATGCGTCGATATATATTAGAAAAAGTAGATCGATTAAATGAGCTTATTAAAGTTCAATATTCTCAATTGTTTGGTTATTTAAGACAAATTCAAACTGTTGAAGAACAACTACAAAGAACTGGTATTGGTGAAAAAGATAAAGAAGCTTATATGGCACAAAGAAAAGAGCTTATTAGTCTTGCAGCGGATTGTGCTAGAGGTATTTCTAGTAATCGTGATGAAGGAATTCAACTATTAAGTGGTGGTGGTTTACATGCATTTGAAGAAGATATGAAAGCTGTTGATTCTAAAATGAACTATGTTGGATATCGTTTTTCAAAAGCTGGTAAATTTGATCATGAAACACAGGAATTGCTTGCAAAATTTGGACAAGGATTTAATGATGCTTTGGCAAATGGTGATGATGAGGCAATTCTTGAAAACTTCTTAAATTATGAAGCTTGTTATTTTGATAATACAGAAATTAGAAATAGTATTTTTGGAAAAAGAAGTGTTGGTACAAAGTACTATTCTCCTTTAATTGAACAATTGAATTATCAAGATGATCCATTTATTCGTAATCTTTTATCTACAATTGCCATTGTTTCATCTGCTGTAAGTGCAGTAAATGCTTATCATGTTCATAAGGTGGAAGCTGATAAGGTTTTAGCCGATCAACAACGACAAGCACAGCAAATTAATGATCATAATAATGCTGCAATTGATCATGCTCATCAAGTAGGAAAGAATATTGAAGGACATCGACAAGAAATGATTGATGGCATGGAAAGTCAAATTCGTCATGATGTTACTGAAGCATCTGATGTTATGGATCGTGGCGTTTTGGATTCAACTGGTCTTCCTAATAGTGGTTGGGATTTACGTTATTATGATACTACTGCAGATGAGGCAAATCATCTCTTCTGCGATACTTATCATACAGATGTTACCAATCGTATTAATGATATTGCAACACGTTATGGAAATGGTTCTATTGATCAAATGCAAGCAATGAGAGAAATGGCAGCAATTGCCAATGATTCTCAGACTATTGTAAATGATGTTGTTCAAAAATATCTTCCAGTTTTAGCTCGATATGCTCAAGATAATCCTCAAATTAAATTAGATGCGCTAGAAGAAGCTATGAATTATGTGGTAGCACATCCGGATTCTATTATTCAAATGAATAATGGTGCTGTTGATATTATGGAACAAGCTGGAACATTATCTGGATTAACTGCTGCTCAGATGACTGCTTTGTCTTCTCTTCCTAGTGATGCCTTGACAACATTGATTTCTGCAGCTTCTGGAGCAACTCTTGCACTTCGAGTTTCTTCAATCATGTCTCAAAAGCATGGACTTAGAGCACATTATGGAAATGAAGTTATTGATATGATGAATGATTTCTGAGCAGGGGAAGATGCTGATTTAGAAGAAGAAGAAACACATCATCATACTCGTTAAGTAAAGAAGACTATTGTCTTCTTTTTTTAGCTTTACTATTTTTGAAAAACAAGATATGATTAATATGAGGTGACTAATTATTATGGTTCTTTTATGGTATCCAAAATGTAGTACTTGTCAGAAAGCAAGAAAGTATTTGGATGATAGAAATTATTCATTTGAAACTAGAGATATTGTCTTAGATACTCCTGGTATTGATGAATTAAAGAAATATGTTTTTCAAAGTGGAAAAGAAATCAAAAAATTTTTTAATACAAGTGGTATGAAATATCGAGAATTAGGTTTAAAAGATAAATTAAATCATATGAGTGAAGATGAAATGTTATCTTTACTTGCAAGTGATGGAATGTTAATTAAAAGACCAATTTTAATATGTGATGATTTTGTCTTAGTTGGATTTAGAGAAAAAGAATGGAGTGAATTAGATGAAAATTGTTAAGTGTAAAAATGGGAATATAATGATGGTTTTGAAAGAAGTAGAAGATGTTACTGATAAAGTGATTCGTTCAAATGATGTTGATGCTGCGGTAGAAAAGCATGTTCCTCAATATCATATAGAAGGAGATCAAGTAGAAGTATTTGTCAATCATGTAATGGAGGATGATCACTATATTGAATGGATTATGGTTGATTATGGAGAAAAACAAATAATCAAACATTTTGTTCCTGGAAATGAACCTAAAGTTGTAGTAGATTATCAAGAAGGTATGAAAGCTTATAGTTATTGTAATAAACACAGTCTTTGGGTTAATGATAATATCATTAAATAGGTGTTGTTTATGGCTATTGATAAAAAAATAAAATATATTCAAACGGATAAAGATGCTAGTAATGGAGTACTTTTATGTCCTTCTTGTGGTTCCTCTGATGTTACCTATGATATAGAAAAGCAAAAATTAAAATGTAATTATTGTAATTATGTTTTTGAACCATCAAAAGATGAAGAACTTTCGAAGTCTATTTCTGAAATAGAAGGAGATGTTCGAGGAAGTGGAACAAAAGATATTAAAAAGAATGCACATAAGGTATCTATGCTTTGTAGTTCTTGTGGTGCTAGAGTTATTATCGATATGAATCATTCTCCTAGTCAAAGATGTCATTGGTGTCATAGTGTATTGTCTATTAGTAAACAGTCTAATGATGGTACTATTCCAGATGAAATACTACCATTTTCTGTATCGAGAGATGAAGCAGTGTCTAAAATTACTCAGTATATTCGTAAAAAAAAATCTCTTGCAGATACTACATTTCTTGAAAATTATCGGGAAGATGATATTGTAGGGGTCTATCTTCCTTATGTTATATTTGATATTAAAGGACACTCTAAAATGGATGGAATGGGTGAAAGAAGTTTTTTTTCTATTTTTAGAATATTTCAGCTTTCTTCTGATGATCATATTTATTATGATGCTAAATTATATCATTTAAAAAGAGAATTTGATTTTCATTTTTATGAATTAATTTTAGAAGCTAATTCGAATTATCAAAGAAATAATATTATTCATAGTATAATGCCTTTTGATACTGAGAATACTGTGAAATATCATTCTAATTATTTGGAAGGATATCGGTATGAAATAAGAAATTTAAATATTGGTTCTATAGAAGAATCTTTTATGAATCAAGTAAAGGGAGTGGCTAGATATGCTATGCAACCTTTTATCAAAAAATATAATAGAGGGGTTAGTTGGTCAAATGAAGAGATAACTGTTAATTCTCAGAAATGGAGGACAGCTTATTTACCAGTATGGTTATATAGTTATCATGATCGTAAGAATCAATTAAAATATATAGCTGTTAATGGACGAACTGGAGAAGTTGTAGGAAGTATTTCTTATCAAAAAGGTTTGGTTTGGTTTATAACTATTTTTTTGGTTCTATTAGAATTAGGTGTTTATTTGTATGTTTATTGTTATCGCTATGCTTATTTTTTTGGAACTATTTTTGAGCGTATTTTTATATTTTTGCCATTTTTAGCGATTTTAACTTTATTTCTTCCTAAAATTATATGTTCTATTTATGAAAAAAATAAGGTTAGACATGCATATGAGAAGTATACAAAATATGATTTGAGTGAGGTTTTAGAAAAAGATGAATTTCAGAAAAAAGAATATGGTTTAACTGATAAGCAAATAATCGGAAGAAATGATAATTAATATGAATAAATTGTTCATGTTGATTTATCATTTTTTTAGTAAATATTTTTCTTTACTTTTTTTAAAAAATCATGTATATTGATTTTGACGTTTTTGCAAATTAGCTAGATATTCTTGACCCTGGGTCACATGAATATGTGGCTTTTTTGCGTTGGAAAGGAGTGGTGAAAAAATGTCATTCATCGAGGTTAAACAGATATCGAAGAGTTTTCGAGTTGCGAAGAAAAAAAGTGGCTTGAAGGAAGCTTTTAAATCGTTCATTAAACGTGAATATCAGATTGTGAAAGCAGTAGAAGATGTTTCTTTTTCAATTGATGAAGGAGAAATTGTTGGTTATATTGGACCGAATGGAGCAGGGAAAAGTACAACAATTAAAATTCTTAGTGGAATTTTAACTCCTGATTCTGGAGAATGTCAGATAGCTGGTATGATTCCATGGAAAAATCGAGTGAAATATGTCAAAAACATTGGTGTTGTTTTTGGACAGAAAAGTCAGCTTTGGTGGGATATTCCAGCAGAAGATACTTTTGATTTATTGAAAGATATTTATGAAATTCCAGACGAAAAATATCAATCTACAAAAAATGATTTAATCAAAAAATTAAATCTAGAAGATATCATAAACATTCCTGTTAGGCAGTTAAGTTTGGGACAGAGAATGCGCTGTGAGATTGCAGCTGCATTGTTGCATCATCCTAAAATCTTATTCTTGGATGAACCAACGATTGGATTAGATGCTGTATCAAAACAGTTAGTCAGAGATTTTATAAAAAAAATCAATCGTGAAAATCATACTACGATTATTCTGACAACTCATGATATGTCAGATATCACAACACTTGCAAAACGAATTATTTTAATAGGAAATGGAAAAGTTTTATATGATGGAAGCTTAAAAAAATTAAAAAATCAATATGAGACTAAAACAACGATTATGGTAAAAACAAAAGATAAATTAAACATTCGAAAAAAAGGAGTTTTAGAGAAGATAAAGACGAAAGATGGTTATCAACTAGTTATTCATTTAAAAGAATTATCCATTTCAGAATTATTAACAATCTTATCTCGAAAGATTGAGATAGATGATATTGAAATAGAAAATGAAAGCATTGATGATATAATTGTTAAATTATATGAGGATTATCAAATATGAAAGCTTACTTTACTTATTTTAAATTAAAATTTATGAGTGGGCTTCAATATCGTAGTGCTGCATGGGCAGGAATTGCGACACAATTTTTCTTTGGATTTGTTTATGTAATGGTTTATATAGCTTTTTATGAATCTGGAGAAAAGCAACTTCCAATGAATCTTCATCAGGTAATTACTTATTTGTGGCTAAATCAAGCATTCTTTGCTTTAGTTAATCAATTTCATAAGGATCCAGAATTATTTCAAATGGTAAAAGATGGTACTATTTCTTATGAATTGGTTAGACCTAAAAATTTATATTTTATGTGGTATTTTAAGATTTTAGGGCAAAGACTTTCAAATGTTGTAATGCGCTTTATTCCAATCATTTTTGTTACATCATTATTACCATATCCTTATGGAATGGAAGGAGCTAGTAATGTTTATCATTTTTTCTTATTTCTTTGCTCTCTTATGATTGGTACTTTAGTGGTAGTAGCATTATCTGTATTATACCCAATTATTACACTTGCAACGATGAATGAAAAAGGAATTGTTAATGTAATGCTTAGTATCGCAGATATCTTATCAGGGATAGTGGTACCTATTCCATTTTTTCCATTATTCTTACAAAAAATATCTAAGTATTTACCATTTCAATATATTAGTGATTTACCATTTCGAATTTATGTAGGAAATGTTAGTTTTCAATTTGGTATACGAGGTATTTTTATTCAATTGTTTTGGTTCCTAATTTTAGTTTTTATTGGTTTTTCTCTAATGAAGAGAAATATCAAAAGAATTGTTGTTCAAGGAGGTTAAATGAAAATATATTTAAAAGCACTTAGTATGCATTTAAAAAGTGAATTAGAATATAGAGTTAGTTTTTTATTATCTTTTCTTTCTCAAATATTTATCTTTTTTTCTTATTATTTTGTAATACTATCTTTATTTACAAAGTTTTCTCATATTAGAGGATTTACTCTTTGGGAAGTATTATTATGTTTTTCTATTATTCAATTTGGTTTTTCTTTTAATGAAGTTTTTGCTAGAGGGATAGATCGATTTGATCGGTTAATTATTAAAGGGGATTTTGATATATTATTAGTAAGACCTAAGAATATTCTTTTACAAGTATTATGTAGTGATAGTGATTTTATTAAAGTATCTAGAGTAATTCAAGCAGTTATTGTATTAATTTTGTCTCTTTTTCATTTAAAAATAGAGTGGAATATTTTTAAAATTATGACGTTATTATTGATGTTGCTGGCTTCTTGTATTATCTTTTTTGGAATATTTTTGATGGCTGCATCTTATTGCTTTTATACTATACAAGGATTAGAAGTAAGAAATGTATTTACAGATGGGGGAAAGTATATGGCTCAGTATCCTATTGGTATTTTTCAAAAAGGTTTTGTTTTATTTTTTACTTTTATTATTCCTTATGCTTTTGTAAATTATTATCCTTTATTATATTTGTTAGGTAAAAAAGATTCCTTTTTATATGGATTTTCTCCATTAATTGTTTTTCTTTATTTAATTCCCTGTATTAGTATGTTTTATGTTGGAATAAAAAGATATACTAGTGTAGGTTCTTAATTTTCTTTATATACAAATGATTATTTATGTTATACTTATAATGTAGGATAGTGATCATATGAGAAAGAGAAAAAGAAAAAACATATATTATCGTAAGAAAAGATTTTTATTTTATTCTTTTCTCTTTTTAGTCATTTTTATTTCTCTTGGATATTCTGTATTAAATGCAGAGTTAGGAATTCATGGCGATGTAGAGTTAAAGGAATATTACGCCCCAACTCTATATAATGTATTAAAGCAAGCAGCAAAAGAAGGTACATACGCAAGAGAATATACAGGGGAACATCAAGATAGTATGGATCCAACAAAGTCTACAGAAAAGATCTATCATTGGTACGGAAGTAATGATACCAATGGAACAGCTATTCTAGACAAGAACAATGTAATATTTGCTGGACAATGTTGGCAAATGATTCGAACAACCGATACCGGTGGAGTTAAGATGATTTATAATGGAGAAGCAGTAGACAACCAATGTTTATCTACTCGTGGAACGCATGTGGGATATGAATCTAGAACAAACCAAAACTTAGCTTCTAATTATTGGTATGGAACAGATTATACT
>CAMYXG010000052.1 GCA_947303225.1 uncultured Caryophanales bacterium
GGTTACAGTAGTTAAGGGATTAGTTCATGTTGCTCATTATTCCCCTGTTGATGCAGAAATTGTGTATAGTAGCTTGTCAACTTGGGCTTCTAAATTTAATATGATGTTGATGGCAATTACTTCTGGTGTTATAGTTAGTTTAATTCCTAATCTTACAGATAGTATGGTTAAAGGTAAAGAAAAAGATATTAATCAAAATATTGTTCAAGCAGTGAATCTTCTATTATTTTTTTCTATTCCTATGACTTTGGGAATTAGTTTTTTGGCAAAACCTATTTGGAATTTATTTTATGGTGATAGTTTATATGGACCTAGTGTTTTAAGCTATTATATTTTTGCTGGTTTGTTTTCTTCTTTATTTGTTGCGATGATAACAGTTCTTCAAACATTAAAGGAGTATAAGTCAGTATTTATAGGTTTAGTAGTAGGAGTAATCATTAAATTAATATTTAATACTTATTTTATTGGTGTATTTGATCAGATGAAATTTCCTGCATACTATGGCATTATTACCGCAAGTATAGTAGGTTATTTGTTTTCTATAGTGTTTTCTATTGGAGTATTAAAGAAAAAATATCATGTTCATTTTGAAGAGATTATTAAAGCATTTGTTGATATTTTGTGTGGTTCTATTCTTATGATATTGGTTTTATTTGTTTTAAAGATATTTGTATCGCTTTCTTCTAGTATTTCTATTGTTTCTTTTTTCTTACTACTTTTTTATTGTATTGTTGGCTGTATTATTTATTTTTGTTATACTTATGTTACAGGTATTATTCCTAGAATATTTGGAAAGAATATTTTATCAAAAGTTCGTAAAATGATTATGAAATAAAATGATTATATTGTATTAGGAGGTTTATATATGGATTATGAAATTATGGTTTCTTCATTGCAAGGAAAAGAATCAGAATTTGAAGGGTTAGTTACTTCTAGTAGCAGTTTTGCTGATGAAGGTATTAGTAATTTAAATAGTATGAGTGGTACTGAAATTGGTAATTTGTATAGTCAAATTGAATCTTCTTTTCAGCGATTGAAGAATGGGTATCTTAATTGTCAAAACTGGTTTGCTTCTTATTTATCTGATTTAAATTCTTTGGAGTCATCTCTTGCTAGTTTTAGTAGTAATCATATTGATGCACCAGTTGTTTTCTCTGGTGAGTTTGTTGATTTATTTGGTAAGAAAGTGATTCCTACTTTAAAGAGTGGTGGAGATAAAGAGGCCAATGTAGATTTAGGAAAGAAGGGAATGAATAATCAGGCGCTTATTGATGCAATTATATCAGAAGATGGAAAAACCATTGCAGACTATTCTGGATGTGGTTTTCATGATGGGCAGTGGTGTGCTGATTTTGTTTCACTAATGCTTATTAATAATGGGTATGATATACCTATGTCTCCTGTTGCTGGAGATGGTGGTGATTATGGTGATATTTTTAAGGCATTACGTGATAGAGGCTCTACTGTTCATTTGGATATTGGCTCTGCTCAAATGGGATTTAGTGATTCTTCTGAATATAATCCGAATTATTCTCCTCAGCCAGGTGATGTTGTGCTTTTTAATTGGGATGGAGATTGGAGTACTGATCATGTTGGATTTGTAATTCGAGATAATGGAGATGGTACTATCACTACGATTGAAGGAAATACTTCAGGGGATGCTGGGGGCAGTTGTGTAGCTATTAAGCAAAGAAGTCGAGATTTAGTATATGGGTATGCCACACCTGTATAAAAAAAATAGTGAAAACACTATTTTTTTAGTTTATGATATAATTTGAAAGCTATTTGGTAAGTTGTATACCAAAATTTTGAGATGATTAGGTCAAATTCTCCAATTAATTCGACTACATGGCCACCAAAACTTTTTTTGAACAGATATAATCCATATAATGGATTTTCTTTTTTAAAATCTCCAGTAATACCATAAAAATTATATCTTTTGTAGCCATGATCAATTGCATATTTTATACCGGCATAATGTACGGTATAGGCTGATTGAAATTGCATTAGGTTGTCATCTGTTCCTCCAAATAATGATAGGACTTCATTTCCATATATAAGGAACAAAATGGTACCTAGTGTTTTTTTATCACCATATTCTTTTTTATAATGGTTAATTTTTTCGAGTTGTTTTGTTAATCTTTCAATGGATTCATTGTCTTGTTTATTTGTTGATTGATATTTTTTTTCATTCATTTTTAATACGTTATTATCATGTTTATATATTCTATCTTTTAATGCTTTTTTAGTTTGATTTAATTCTATTTCTGTATTTTTATAATATTGATTGAAATCAATTTCTGCAATAAGAATTTTTAAAATACCAGAATCATGAAGGGTATCCCACATAGCTTCATAATATGATAATGGTCTATCCACGAAATCTCTTCTATCGCTAGTATGTTCCATTATTTCTTTAAAAATAGGAAGTTCTTTTTTTTCTATTTCATGTGTTTTGATACATGATTTTTCGTTTTTTCTTAGAATTTGTCTTGTTTTTGATTCCATGTCTTTTTGAACTTCTTCTTCTGTTTTACCATTTATTTCAATTACATGCATCCAACGTGGTTGTAGGGTATCTTGCATTACATTAAATCCAAAATGTTTGTATCCAAGTTCTTTTAGATTTTTAACGCAGTCCTTGTTATTTTGTCCGTTTTCTACAATATTGCCATCATTATCATGTTCTTGATATTCTACATATGGATCGATTTTAATAAAAATAGCTTTCTCTTTTTTGGCAAATTTTTTGATTTCCTCAGTAAATGTTTGCAATAGTTTTTTATCATGATAATCTATTAAAAAGCCACGTGGTGCATAAAACATCTTTTTCTTTATTATTGGTAATGTTTTAGATAGAATCATTGTAGCAGCAACTATTTTATTATTATCTTTTAATCCTAAATAATGGGAATTCCAATTATTGTGAGCCTTTAAATCAGCCCATTCTTTTGTTTGATGAAAAGTAATTTGTGGATGTTTATCTGCAAATTTTTTAAATTCTTTATTCGTTATTGTTTCTAATTTCATTTTTTAACTCCTTCTTACTTTTCTTTCTTACTAGTTTTCTATAAATTGGAACTAATTTTGTAAATACAAAATACATCATGTGATTTATTATGTAATCCCATTCACCGATAAATTCCACATAATCTCCACCGAATTTCTTTTTAAATTCATGTAGACCTAGTCTAGGATTGTTTTCGTCTAAATCACCTATCGTTCCAAATTGATCATAGATTTTTATTCCTTTATCTTTTGCATATTTGATGTGTTCAAAGTAAGTGTTATAGTTTACATAAGTTTCACTTAATATATTATGATTTCCAGCATATAATACCCAAGCTTTATCACCATATTCTATAATCATATGAGCACTTAGTGTTAAATCATTACCATATTCAGTTTTATAATTTTTATATTTTTCAATCTCTTTTTGAAGATTTTCTTTTTGCCTTGTTAGTTCATTTAATTTTGCTTTTGCACTTTTACTTAGATTATCAATAGGTAAAATAGATATTTGATTATTGATATCTTTTAGATTTTTTTCTATTGCTTTAATTGTCTTATTGATATGTACTTTTCCTAAGAATAATGTTGCTTTACTATTTTCATTGCCATTAAAGATTTCGTAAAGTGTTTCATAATAATCTTCTGTGTAGGATATAAAGTCTTTTCTACTTTCTGTTAAAGTCATTAAATGATAAAACTCATGAATATCATTTTTGGTACCTATTACGACTTCAGTGTCTAATTTTTTTGCTTTTGCTATTCTTTGTTTTGTTGTTTTTGAAAAATGATTTTCAATATCTTCTAAAGATTGATTTAAATCTATACGAAATGTATATCTAGGCTGCATTGTTTCAAAGTTTTTTGTAAATCCTTGATGTTTAAAACCTACTGATTTTAATGATTCAAATATTTCTTCATAATCGGGATTTTTATTTTCCTCTTGTAAATAATTGTATGATGTTTTTATGATATCTGGATCTATTTTTACAAAAATAGCTTTTTTATTTTTAGCAAATTGAATAATGTTTTTTGTCATTGCTCGAACTAATTCTTTTTTCTTGTAATCTAAGACAAAACCACGGGGTGCATAGAAATAGCATAGGTTTAGTGGTAATTTTTTTTCTAATAATAATGTTGCTGCTACTATTTCTTCTTTGTCATTTACTAATCCTAAATAGTGAGGAGTTAAATTTTTCTTGATTTTTGAAAATTCTCCCCAAGAGAGAGATTGTAAAAAGTGGGATTTTGTTTTGTGATTTTTTACGAATTTGTCAAATTCTTCTTTTTCTATGTTTTTTAGTTTTAGCATTATTGCTCCCTCACTTTCCTTCTCTATTAGTATATCATAGTTAAGGAAAATAAGTAGAAAATTCTTTAAATCATGTAATAATTGTCATCTTTTTTTAAGTATTTTTCTTCTTTTTTGTCTTCTAATTCATTTATTTTTTTTTCTATTTTGTTGATTCGTTTTATTATTTGTTGTAATTGTTCTTGGATATTTGTTGGAATTTGTTGTTGAGGAAGTATCAAAGGGAAAGGATAATTATTCATATTTAACGCCTCTACTTTCTATTTATTTTATGCAATTCTATTGATATTGTGATAAAATATACAGGTAGGTGAGTTTATGAGACTTAGAAATGTAAAAGATAAAGAAGAGATTATGAAGAATTCTTCCTATTTCATTGGTGATGGTAGTATGTATCGAAGTCATTGGCATGAATTGTTTGGTAATAATCATCCTATCTATATTGAAATAGGTATGGGGAAAGGCCAATTTATTATTGAAAATGCAAAAGCTAATCCAGATATTAATTATATTGGAATTGAAAAGTATGATAGTGTAATAGCAAGAGCATTGCAAAAAGCACCGGAGGAGTTGAATAATCTATTCTTAATTCGAGGAGATGCTTTACATATAGATGAGATGTTTGATCATGAAGTGGATCATATTTATTTGAATTTCTCTGATCCATGGCCTAAGGTTCGACATCATTTTCGTAGACTTTCAAGTCCCATTTTTTTGAAAAAATATGATTCTATTTTTCGAAAGCAAAAAGTAATTGAGATGAGAACTGATAATGAAGATTTATTTCGATATTCTTTAATTCAATTTAGTCAACATGGATACATATTTGAAAAAATAAGTTTTCATTTGCATCGGGATGATATGCCATCTATTACCACAGAGTACGAAGACAAGTTTTCTAGTAAAAATATTCCAATATATTATATTTTTTGTAGAAAATGAAATGTCTAATATAGTCAAACGAAATAAAAAATTTTTACATTTACTAAAAAAATGATATAATGTATTAAGAGTAGGTGAAATATGAAAAGATTAATCGTATTACTCTCTATTGTCATTCTTTTTGTGACAGGTTGTAGTGTTACTAAATTAGATAATACTAATATTGGTACTAATATCCATACTCTTTTGTCTCAATAAGTAAATATGCATAATGTTTATTATGAGGGATATAAGTATTATTTACCTAAGGGGATTCGTTTTGTTGATAAAGATGATTATAACGCTATTTTGATGGATTCTAATCATAACAAATATTATTTGTATGCTGATGCTGTAGGATATTATCATAAGATTAAGAATGATTATGAAGTGAATAGTAATTCTTATTATTCTGATAAATTAGATTATCGTCATAAAACGGGTTATATTCAGATTGATCAAGTTGAAGCTAAATATTTTATTCAGTTTGTATTTCATTATGTTAAGATGGAAGCATATGTTTCTTCTAAAGATTTAGTAGATACTATTAATAATATGTGTTATATCTTAAGAACTGTTCAGTTTAACGATAAGGTTTTAGAGAGTTTAATTGGAGAAAATGTTTTAGATTATAAAGAAGAGGACTATACTTTGTTTAAAGCTGATTCTTCTAAGGAGTCTTTTCTTGATGTTGTTGAGAGAGAAGAAACAGATCGATATAAAAAAGATTTAGAAGATGAGAAAATCGATTTAGATGAATAATGTGAAGAGGTGAACTCATGGGCGTATTAGATAAAATTAAAAATGCTCTTTTTGAGGTTGAATATGTAGAGGTTGAAGAGCCACCTAAAAAAGAGAAGAAAGCTAAAGTGCGAGAAAAGAAAGAAAAAGATAAAGTAAAAGAAAAAGTGAAAGAAAAAGAAAAGCCAATTGCTAAAAAGATTGTTCTTCCTGGTAAAAAGGAAGAAAAGATTGAAGAATTGGAAGAGGAAGAACTAAAAGATGAGGATTTTGAAATACGACCAAAAAATGAAGTTGTAAAGGATAAACCTCATGAAGAGTTTAAATTTATGGATGATAAAGATTTTCAGGTTGAAGAGGAATATGTTCCTGGAAATCCTGAAATATTGCAAGTGTTCGATGAGCAACATCATGATGATATATCGCAAGAAAGCCATGATCAAGAAATTGCTTCTTCTGTAGAAGTGAAGGAAACAGATAGAGAACCATCATCTTATGAAAATTATTATACTTCTCCATCTTCTTATCGAGGCTCTAATGGTCATGATAAGTTGTATGGACGCGATACTTCTTATCATGTTCCTGTTCATGAGTATGGGACTTATGAAAAGAAGGATGAGAAAACTAATTTTAAGCCTAGTCCAATCATTTCACCAATCTATGGTATTTTGGATAAAAATTATACAAAAGAAGATGTAAAGGAAAAGAAAGAAGTTCGCCTAACTACCTATTCTCGTAGTAATGTTAGTGTGGATGATATTCGTAATAAAGCATATGGTGTTGATGAAGAGATAGCAAATGGTGAAGAGACAAAGTTTGAAGTTGAAGAGGAAGAAGATAATGTTCTAGTAGATTTAAGTGATCGTGCTAAACCTGAAGTGAAAGAATTAACAATGGGAGATGCTTTGGAATATTTTCAAGATTTAGGGTTAGAATATAATGTAGATTATGTTGATGTTAGTAAGGATAAGAATCATGCTAAACATTCTACTGTAAAGGAAGATAAGCCCGTATTGGAAAAGCAAAATGAAACTCATCATAAGCAAGCTGAACAAGGTAAGCATGTTGAAAAAGAATCTGTAGAAGAACCTGTTTTAACTGAAGTTGAAACACCTTCCACTGTTGTGAAGATTGATGATGAGAAAAAAAATGAACAAGATTTAAAAAATGACGATAATGATAATTTATTTGATTTAATTGATTCAATGTATGAAGAAAAGGGAGAATAAAAAATGGAATTTTTAAATGTATTTTTACCAATTGTATTATATTTAGTAGCAATTGCATTAATAATTGTTTTCATCATTGTAGGAATAAAACTTATTAATTTATTGGATAAAGTTGATCGAGTAGTGGATAATGTTGAAGATAAAATCAATTCATTTAATGGGGCACTAGCAGTTATGACAAAAACTGCTGATGGAATTGCCAGTATTGGTGATTCTGTAATAAATAGTGTTAGTTTGGGAGTATCTAAACTAGTAAATATTTTTCATAGAAAAAAGAAAAAGGAGGATAGTTATTATGAGTAAAGACAAGAAGTTAGGATTAGGTAAATTTATTGCTGGAGCTGCAGTTGGTGCTGGACTTGGAATTTTGTTTGCTCCTAAAAGTGGAAGTGAAACAAGAAAGGAACTAAAGAAAAAATTAGATGATTTAGTTGCTCAAGTAAAGAAAATTGATATTAAAGAAGTAAAAGCAGACTTTGATAAAAAAGTTGAAGAAATTAAAGAAGGATTAGCTGATCTTGATCGCGAAAAGGTTGTAGAAATTGCTAAGGAAAAGGGAGCTTCTTTAAAAGCAAAAGCTCAAGAATTAGTTGATATGGCAAAAGAAAAAGGAACACCTAAATTGAAAAAAACAGCACAAGATGTTTTAGAAAATGTTATTAAAGTTTCTAAAGAAGCAATAAAGAAGTTAGAAGCTTAAATTAAATGAAATATGCTTTTTATAGCATATTTTTTTGTTGTATGATTCTCTTATATTGTTTTTTATAAAATAGTGGTGTAGAATTATAGTGTAAGATAGAGTAAAGTTAGGGAGAGAAGTATGACAAGAAAGAAATTAAATACAATTTTTTTGTTTGTAATAGCAGGACTCTTTTCTATCATATCCATAGGATATTCAGCTTTACAAAAAGATTTAATGATAAGCGGAGATGTATCATATTTGTATCATAGTAGGAAACTTTATGATGTACTAAAAAGAGCTGCATTGGAAGGAACTTATGCAAGAGAGTATAC
>CAMYXG010000053.1 GCA_947303225.1 uncultured Caryophanales bacterium
TAGCTATTTCTGGATAAGTAACTGCTAAACGACATCCTCTGTGTCCCATCATTGGGTTGAATTCATGTAAGTCAGCAATCTTTTGTTTTAATTCTTTAACTGTAATTTTCATATCTTTTGCTAATGCTTTGATATCATCTTCATCAGTTGGTAAGAATTCATGTAGAGGTGGATCTAAATAACGAACTGTCATTGGTAGACCTTTTAATTCTTTATACATTGCTTTAAAGTCACCTTTTTGATATGGTATTAATTCATTTAAAGCTTTTTCTCTATCTTCTACATTGTCTGATAAAATCATTTTTCTGATTTTTGGAATTCTTTCTTCATCGAAGAACATATGCTCTGTACGACATAGACCAATTCCTTCAGCACCTAATTTAATAGCATTTGCTGTATCTCTTGGATTGTCTGCATTAGTTCTAACTTGAAGAGTTCTCTTCTTATCAGCCCAACCCATGATTCTTCCAAAGTTTCCTGATACAGATGCTTCTTGAGTCTTAATATCTCCTTCATAGATTTTTCCAGTTGATCCATCTAATGAGATATAATCACCTTTTTTATAAACATTTCCGTTAAGCTCGAATGTTTCACTTTCTTCATTAATTTTGATATCTCCACATCCTGATACACAGCAAGTTCCCATACCACGAGCAACAACTGCAGCGTGTGAAGTCATACCACCACGTACTGTTAAGATACCTTGAGCAGCAATCATTCCTTCAATATCTTCTGGTGTAGTTTCTAGACGAACAAGAATAACTCTTTGTCCTTTCCCACCAGTTCCTAGCTTCTTAGCTTCATCTGCTGTGAAAACAATTTTTCCAGATGCAGCACCTGGTGATGCTGGTAAAGCAGATCCAATTTCTTTCGCTTTCTTAATAGCAGCTGGATCGAATGTTGGGTGTAATAATTGATCTAATGATTTAGCATCAATTCTCTCTACTGCTTCTTCTTCTGTAATCATCTTTTCATCTACTAAGTCACAGGCAATGTTGATAGCTGCTTGAGCAGTTCTTTTTCCATTTCTTGTTTGTAGGAAGAATAGTTTTCCTTCTTGGATTGTAAACTCCATATCTTGCATATCACGATAATGATTTTCAAGTTTTGTAGCTAATTCCATGAATTGTTTATAACATTCTGGTAAATCTTCTTCAAGTTTTGAAATTGGTTGTGGTGTACGAACTCCAGCAACAACGTCTTCTCCTTGAGCATTGATTAAATATTCTCCAAAAATTCCTTTTTCTCCTGTAGCAGGATTACGAGTAAAAGCAACACCAGTACCTGATGTATCACCCATATTTCCAAATACCATTGATTGAACATTGACAGCTGTTCCCCAGTCTCCTGGAATATCATTCATACGACGATAAACAATAGCTCTTGGATTATCCCAACTACGGAATACTGCTTTTACAGCTCCCATTAATTGTTCAATTGGATCCTGTGGGAAATCTTCCTTAATTGCTTTTTTATAAATTGATTTAAATTTCTTAACTAACTTCTTTAAATCATCAACTGTTAGTTCTGTATCATATTGAATACCTTTATCTTCTTTTAATTCATCAATTGCTTTTTCAAACTTTGCCTTAGGAACTTCCATAACAACATCTGAATACATTTGAATAAATCTACGATAAGAGTCATAAGCAAATCTCTCATTACCTGTCTTTTTAGCAAAGCCTTCTACCGCTTCATCATTTAAACCTAAGTTCAAAATTGTATCCATCATTCCTGGCATAGATACTCTTGCTCCAGATCTAACTGATACTAGTAATGGATCTGAATTATCTCCAAATTTCTTTCCTTGGATTTTTTCAATTTCTTTTAATGCTTTGAAAATTTGTTTTTCAATGTCATCAGAAATCTTCTTTCCATTATTATAATATTCTGTACATGCTTCTGTTGATACTGTAAATCCCTGTGGGATTGGTAATCCTAGGTTAGTCATTTCTGCTAAGTTAGCACCTTTACCACCTAGTAAGTTTTTCATTTCAGCGTTTCCTTCACTGAATAGGTATACATATTTGTGCATTTTCCTTCCTCCTTTAAACATTTACCATGAATAGTATAACAAAACTGACGTTTTCATACAATAAAAAACTGAAAAAATGTTATCAAAAATCCTTATATAATCAAAAAAGATGAATTATTTCATCCTTTTTTCTATATGATTATAATTAAGCCGATTGATATTATCATTGTTAGAAATACAATTCCTAGAATGATAGTATTGCTTGCTAGTGACTCTATTTTTTGTTCTGGTATTATAATTTCTTCAATTACTTCTACTTGATCTATTTCATTTGTTTTATCTTCCTTTAGTTTTAATCCACATGATGCACAAAATGATGCATTTTCTCTTAATTCTTTCCCACAGTTTCTACAATACATTTTCTTCTCCTTCTTTTATTCTTTTATCCAATCTAATAATTCTTCTTTTCTTAGTAATCCTGTTTTTTCTTTTATGAGTTTTCCTCTTCTAAACAGTTTTAAATTTGGTATCGATATAATTCTATATTCTCTTGCTAGAGATAAAAAATTATCTGTGTTTACTCTTATGATATCTATCTTTACTTCTTTCTCTATTTCTTCTAATATTGGTTCTAACATCTTACATGGACCACACCAATCTGCATAGAAATCTATTAATACATTATCTTGTTTTATAAACTCTTTTAAATCTTCTTTTTTCTTTAATTCTTGCATTTTTTCTCCTTTTTATTATAATTTTCCCATTTCTTTTAATTTAATGATAGTGGATTCTCTTGCTATATTATATTTTATAATAATTTGGATTGCTTCTTGATTTGCTTCTGTTTTCGAAATCCTTTTTGTAGCAACTTTTTCTCCTAATTGATAAATCTCTTCAATTGATGATGTGAATTGATTGGTACATTTTGATAGTATTGGAGTATGATAAAGTATCTTATTTACTTTCTTACTATTGGTATATATACTTTGATTCTTCAATGGTATCAGTAATACAATTAATACTGCAAATAGGATGATATATCCTTTAATTAGTGAAATAAACCCTCCTAATATTTTTGAAGGAAGCCATAGTATGATTGTTAAATTTACTATTTTTTGTAATACTTTTGATATTTTTAGAAGTATTGCATAAATACTTAATAATATACAAAATATAATCAAAAATGCTATTCCTTGATAAAGAAATATATTTAAGCTTGTTATTCCTTCTACTCTACCTGTAAATTGAAAGAATGGAAATATATAACAAAGAATTGCTCCTAAATCATTCTTTAATAGAAAAGAGATGATAAATACTAGTATAATTCCAATTAAAGCTACTGCTTCTTTTATTGCTCCTTTTTTAAAACCAATGATAAAAAACATAATCAATAATAAAGTAATTCCAATATCAAATATGTTCATTTTTTTACCTCCTTTTTTCTATCTTCATTATAAACTATTTCTTAAATTTATGCTATAATAATTTCTAGGTGATGTACCCATGTTAGAAGAATATATGCTTGGCATTGGTTTTTCTGAGAAACAGATTAAACAAATTCAAAAGATTTATCCTGCTCGTACCTATGCTCCTAGCACTTTACTATATAATATTAAAAACTTATACCATTTTTTTCGAAGAAATGGAGTTCATAATTCTGAATTTGTTGAAATGGTAGTAACAATTCCTAATATTCTTTTTGTTAGTATTGAGAATATTAAATCAAAAGTATTAGAATTTAAAGATTTAGGATTTAGTCGATTGGATGCTTTTTCTATTATTAAAAAATATCCTTATTTAATTGACTTTTCTTATTTAACTGTAAAACGAAGAATGGATGAATTTGAAGATTTAGGGTTTCATTCTGAACAAGTTGTTCAAATTCTATCTAAAAATCCAAATCTTTTTCGAGAAGATTTTCATTCTTTTCGAAAGAGATTTGCTTTCTTTATTGAATATGGATACTCAATTGATGAGGTAATTCATATTTTAGTAGATGTCCCTGAATTATTTGATTCTTCTATTGATTTAATTGAAAAAAAGATAGCAGACTTTACAAACATGGGATTTCAAAAGAATGATATTATTCGTATTACGGCTATTTTGCCTAGTATTTTCTTTCATGATGTTACACTTTTACATGAACAATTTCAGTATTTATTAGAATTTGGATACGATGAACTTGATTTGATTCATGTTGTTCAAAGAATTCCTATATTATTAAGGGAAAATTATCTTGAAAAGCTTTCTGAACATGTTGAATGTTTTATTGAATTAGGATTTTCCAAAAAAGATATTATTATGATGACTTGTAATAATCCATACTTATTTTTATATTCTATAGAGAATCTAACAAATAAGTTTATGGATTTACATAATCTTGGCTATCGGGAAAAAGATGTTATTTCTATTTTATTGGATGCTCCTATTCTGTTTGGGTATGATATTCGTAATATAAAAGAAAAATTTCAGTTTTTTCAAGAATTACAATTAGAGCAATATTTTGTAGCTCATGGAATGTATCTAACCTATAATTTTGATATTATTCAGGCAAGATATCAATTTCTTTTGAAAATGAATTCTATACAAGATCATTACCATGATTTATTTCTAACCGATGAAGATTTTTATAAAAAATATCATATTAATAAGATAGATTTATTAGGAGGTATTGTTTAATGGATGTATTAATTCAGTTTGGCTTTTCTATTGAAGAGATTCAAAATATGCTTAATACTAATGTTATGATTGAAAGTGTAGATGATCATGATATCTATGAAGTAATTGATTTATTAAAAAGAGTTGGTTGTAGAAAAGAACATATACAGAATATTTTTATTTGTAATCCTTTTTGTATTACGAACTCTAATTCTGAAATGTCTGAATTAGTGGAAAAATTATATGAAATAGGTTTTCGTTCTCTTTATACTTTGTTTGATAGTAATCCTTATTTACTAAATATTACAGCTCGTGATATGGATTTGTTCTATCATAGTATGTTACAAGAGGGAATGACTAAGGAATATTTTTTTGATTATTTAAATTATCATTTTATTTATTAAGATAAGGGGTGAAAATTATGAATGTTGTTATTCGAGTAAATGATGAAATAAAAGAAAAGATGATTGAATACTATAAAGATAAAAAAAGGGATAAAGTAATTCCTTATGTTGTCTTTCAAGCTCAAGAAGAAGATACGGTTATTACGATGTATGAATCTGGTAAAGTTATGTTTCAAGGTGTTTCTGCTGATGTAGATGCCGCAATGTGGGGAGTACAACTTGAAAATACAAAGGAAGCTAAAAAAGAAAAGAAAAAAGCAAACCAAAAATATTATTTTTGTGATGCAGTTGGTTCGGATGAAGTTGGTACTGGTGATTATTTTGGTCCAATTGTTGTTACTGCTTGCTATGTGACAAAAGACGATATTCCTTTTTTAGAAGAGCTAGGTGTTGGTGATTCTAAAAAGATTGATGATAGTAAAATCTTAAAGATAGCTCCTAAAATTGCTAAAAAGATTAAATATCGTAGTGTTATTTTAAATAATAAAGAATATAATGAAAAGTATTCTCGTGGTACTAATATGAATCAGATTAAAGCTATTTTACATAATCGTGTTTTGTATCAATTAGTTCATGAAGAGAATCCTAAATATGATTATATTATTGTGGATGAATTTGCTAGAGAAGCTAGATATTATGAATATTTAAAGGGACAACCTGCTATACAACGTGAAATAACCTTTATGACTAGGGCAGAAGATATTTCTCCAGCAGTTGCTTGTGGTTCTATAATTAGTCGTTATTTATTCTTAAAAGAATTTGATAAACTATGTGATGAAATTCATATTCCTCTTCCTAAAGGAGCAGGACGTGATGTTGATACAATTGGAGAAGAAGTCGTTGAAAAGTATGGAGAAGAGAAATTAAGTGAAATTGCTAAAGTAAACTTTAGAAATACTGATAGGATTTTACATACTATGATATATTAAAAGAGTTCATTATTTGAACTCTTTTTTTGGGGCTAAGGAAAAATATAAAAACATTATTTTATTTCTTGTAGTTTTCTTTTAAATCCATCATAAATTTTGTTTCAGCTGTTTTTTGATATGGAATAATCCATATTTCTAATAATCCTATCGTAAAGATTGCTAATAAATGCCATCCAATGAAACTTAATTGTAACATAAAGTATTCCATTTTATGACCTTTCATCATCTCTTCACTCTTTTTTATAATTTCAGTATATGATAATTCTTTATATTTATCATCTGCTAGTAAATATTTTACTAATGAATATGCATATGCTTTAATGATTCCTGGAATCACAAATAATAATGACCATAAGAATATAAAGATTGTTTGTAGAAGTCCTGTTAATACGATTCTTACATAATCATTAGAATAAGAAAAAATATCCTTTAGTTCATGTTTCTTATCGTTTATAAAATTAATCATGAAACTTACTAATCCTACTTCAACAAAATAGAATAGTATACCTAATGGAATCATTACTCCTTTTACTTGAAGATAACCATTTTCAAATGTATAATTTCCTCCGATTGTTAAGTTTGTAATCACTGAGGTAATCAAGATTGGTATTAGTAATTCCCATAAATGATTTTTTATTTTTCCCTTTGCCCATTCTTTTAACTCTTGTCTACTCACTCTTCTCACTCCTTTGAGCATATTATATCACAAAAAAAAAGAATAGTATATAGGTACTATTCTTAATATTATTTTCTTGTATAAATTAAATGTTTATAAGGAATTTTTTCTTCTATATGGGAAGATAGCTCTTCTACTTTCCATTCTGTTTTGTCAAAAGATGGAAAGAAAACATCTGCTTCTTTATCTTCTAGTTCTATTTCTGTTAATAGTAATTTTTTTGCATATTCTAGTATTTGTTTATAAATACTAGCTCCTCCAATTATCATTACTTCTTTTTGGTATTGCTGAATGTATTCTAATAATTCTTCTATAGAATGAATGATTAATACCTCTTTAGGAAGAATAGGATTTTTTCGTGTCAATACGATATGTTTTCTTCCTGGCAATAGTCTAGGGAGTGAATCATAGGTATTTTTCCCCATAATAATTGGTTTTCCCATTGTCATTTCTTTAAAAAATGATAAATCTTCTTTTATATGCCAAATTAAATCATTATTCTTCCCTAATTCCAAGTTTTTTCCTACTGCTGCTATTAATGTAATATTATCCATATTATATACCTAATGGGAACTTTAATGGAGGATTTTTTTGCTTAATAAGTTGTCTTGGATAATCAACTACTTTTATATCATCCATTGTCATATCATAGAAGTTGGTTTTATTTGGATTAATTTCTACTTTTGGATTACAACTAATTGGATCTCTATTCATCATTTCAATGGCTTGATCTAGATGTCTATCGTATAATTGAATATTATCATATTGCCAGGTAAATCTTCCAGGTTCTACTCCAATGTGTCTTGCTACTAAATGAAGTAGAATTAAATATTGCATCTGATTAATGCATCCTGCTGTTGCAAAGTCACTTGAGCGTTGTTTTAGTGACATATCTAAATAATCCTTTCCATCCCATTCATGTCTAATGTTATATGTTGTTAGATAGGCACATGGTTTTAGTCCATGTGGTTCTTTAAAATCATCTACTTGCCATAGGTTAATAATATGACGTCTTCCGTCTGGATCTTGCTCTAATCCTTTCAATAAATCTTTCATCAAATGATGTCGTCTTACTGTTTCTCCATATACTGCCCCAATGGTTCTTGTATCTCCTACTTCCCATTCATCCCACCAGGTAACTCCATATTTATCTTTTAATAAGTCTAAATTATTTGATTCATCTTGATAAATCCATAATAATTCTCCAATGGCTGATTTTACTGCAATTGGTCGTAATGTTTGAAGAGGACTTTCTCCTTTTGAAATATCATATGAAGTAACTCCTAACGTGGTTGCGCCATTATTCAAACTAATGGTATGGGCTGGTTCTCCATCTTCATAATGCGGTCTTGGATTATTGTCTAATGTTCCTCTTTCCATGATATCATCCATGATTACTTTAGCATACATATCTCCTTTTGTTCCTACTTGCTCACCATCTTCATTTATCAAGTATC
>CAMYXG010000054.1 GCA_947303225.1 uncultured Caryophanales bacterium
GTTGGAGTTGGTGTTGGAACGGTTAAGATTACTGGAAAGAGTAAGAATGGATTAACTAGTTCAATTCAAATTACGATAAAGAATGCTGTTCATAAAGTGACTATTGAATTTCATGCAAATGGTGGATCAATAGGAGGTAAGCATGAAGCTAAGATTTCTGTGAAAAGTGGGTATGTTTATTATGAAAACCATCGTGCTACTCATAGTATTGAATATAAGAAGTCTATGCCTTATGGTGGATTAGCAGACTATAATAATCCAAAGTGGATTAATCTTGTTAAAAAAGGATTTATAGCTAAAAAAGGTGCAGAGTGGAATACAAAACCAGATGGTACGGGAAAAAGTTATAATCAAACTACTTCATATAAGGCTAGTGACTTTTGTGATGCGTCAAAAAAGAACTGTACAGTCACACTTTATGTGAATTGGGTCTATCCTAAATCAAATCATGATGTAATCATTCGTTATCATGCAAATGGTGGGTCGCTTGCTAATAATCATGGAAAATCTTTTACTCTGGATAATCAAATTGTTTATCAAAATAAAGCTATGTTTGTTACTAGGACTAAATATGGAAGTGATTTGTCTAGTAGTGGTCTTTTAGATTGTAATAACCAAAATGGACTTAATCTTATTAAAAATGGGTATTATTTAGAGTACAATAGTGAGTGGAATACGAAACCGGATGGTACTGGGGATAGTTATAGTCAATATGAGATTTATCATTCAGGAACATTTTGTAATGCTTTACAAAAACAATGTATTGTGACTTTGTATGCTAATTGGAGAAGAAGTGTTGATTCCAATCAATTTTATTTAGGAACTGTATCATTAGAAAAATCAAAATTTATTACTGTTCCTCATGATGGTGATATTAAACATGCTCAAGGATTTACTGTTGCTGGAAATTATTATATTGCTGCTAAAAGAGATTCTAATGATAAAAAAGCTAATATTTATGCTATTTCAATGAATACTGGAAAAGTTGTTAGTAAGTTCTATAAAGAGAATTATTGGGGACATGCCAATGGACTTGCTTATAATAGTAAAACAAAAGAAATTTATGTTACTATGACTACAAACAAGAAGATTAAAAAGTTCCCATATTCTGATATTGGGACAAAATCTGTACATTCTTCAGAGATTAATCCTACTTTTAATGGTCGTGCCTATCATCCTAGTGGGTTTGCATATGATTCTACTACCAATCAATTTTATTTTGCAAATGGATGGAGTATTCATGTTTTAGATTCTAATATGAATAAAAAAATATTTAGCTTCCGTAAACAATTTAAAGAAATTCCTCAAGACATTGGCTCTTATCACGGCTTAGTTTTAGTTGTTCGTTGGAGTCCAAGAGCTTCTGTTGATGGAAGAGGAAATGGTAAAATAGATTTAACGAATGTTATGAATGCTATTGATGTTTATCGAGCTAAAGATGGATTATATCGTGGAACTTATATTGTGAATTTGAGTGGAGAGTTGGAATCTGTTTCTTATAATTTAAAAAAGAATTGTTTTTCTTTCTATATTCAAAAATCTGGTGAAAGTCGTATCTATGATGCTGCTTTACCTGGAATTGATCAAATTAAATAAACGTTTTTGGAAGGGGTAGATATACCTCTTTTTTGTCAACTAATTGTTAATAAATTTTATTGAATCTTGTCATTTTGATTTAACTATGAAATAATAGAATTGATAATAGAGGTGAGTGTATGAAGAAGCTTTTGTTCTGTTTGTTTTGTTTCTTTTTATCTGGATTTGCTGTTCAGGCAAAAGAATATGATTTTTACTTTTATCCGAATGGTGGAAAAGTGAAAACATCTGGTTTTGAATTAGGAGATTATGGATATTTAAGTTATAATGGTAATTTTTATGCTAGCTACAATGAGAAATCTACTATAAAAAAGATTAATAGTATCAAAGGTGTTTCTTTTCAATTAGAAAAAGGTGGAACTACTTTGGTAAATGGAAAAGAATGGTATACTCAGGTTAATGGAAAGACATTTTTCTTTAATAGTTCTAAAACATATAAGATGCAGGATGTATTGAAAACAATGGATATTGATGATGATTTTTATTCTTTTGATGTATATGCCAATTGGAATGATAAGAAGAGAACTAGTGGAATAGATATTTCTAGTGAAAAGACTAGTACTAGTACTAAGAAAGCAACTTCTTTTTCTATTAGTGCTTCTAAGAGTAGTATTGCCGTAGGAGATAGTGTTACATTAAAAACTTCTTTTAAACCAAGTGGATCTGCAAAAGAATCTGTTGCTTGGAGTAGTTCTAATGCGAAGATTGCGACTGTATCTTCTTCTGGTAAAGTTGTTGGAGTTGGTGTTGGAACGGTTAAGATTACTGGAAAGAGTAAGAATGGATTAACTAGTTCAATTCAAATTACGATAAAGAATGCTGTTCATAAAGTGACTATTGAATTTCATGCAAATGGTGGATCAATAGGAGGTAAGCATGAAGCTAAGATTTCTGTGAAAAGTGGGTATGTTTATTATGAAAACCATCGTGCTACTCATAGTATTGAATATAAGAAGTCTATGCCTTATGGTGGATTAGCAGACTATAATAATCCAAAGTGGATTAATCTTGTTAAAAAAGGATTTATAGCTAAAAAAGGTGCAGAGTGGAATACAAAACCAGATGGTACGGGAAAAAGTTATAATCAAACTACTTCATATAAGGCTAGTGACTTTTGTGATGCGTCAAAAAAGAACTGTACAGTCACACTTTATGTGAATTGGGTCTATCCTAAATCAAATCATGATGTAATCATTCGTTATCATGCAAATGGTGGGTCGCTTGCTAATAATCATGGAAAATCTTTTACTCTGGATAATCAAATTGTTTATCAAAATAAAGCTATGTTTGTTACTAGGACTAAATATGGAAGTGATTTGTCTAGTAGTGGTCTTTTAGATTGTAATAACCAAAATGGACTTAATCTTATTAAAAATGGGTATTATTTAGAGTACAATAGTGAGTGGAATACGAAACCGGATGGTACTGGGGATAGTTATAGTCAATATGAGATTTATCATTCAGGAACATTTTGTAATGCTTTACAAAAACAATGTATTGTGACTTTGTATGCTAATTGGAGAAGAAGTGTTGATTCCAATCAATTTTATTTAGGAACTGTATCATTAGAAAAATCAAAATTTATTACTGTTCCTCATGATGGTGATATTAAACATGCTCAAGGATTTACTGTTGCTGGAAATTATTATATTGCTGCTAAAAGAGATTCTAATGATAAAAAAGCTAATATTTATGCTATTTCAATGAATACTGGAAAAGTTGTTAGTAAGTTCTATAAAGAGAATTATTGGGGACATGCCAATGGACTTGCTTATAATAGTAAAACAAAAGAAATTTATGTTACTATGACTACAAACAAGAAGATTAAAAAGTTCCCATATTCTGATATTGGGACAAAATCTGTACATTCTTCAGAGATTAATCCTACTTTTAATGGTCGTGCCTATCATCCTAGTGGGTTTGCATATGATTCTACTACCAATCAATTTTATTTTGCAAATGGATGGAGTATTCATGTTTTAGATTCTAATATGAATAAAAAAATATTTAGCTTCCGTAAACAATTTAAAGAAATTCCTCAAGACATTGGCTCTTATCACGGCTTAGTTTTAGTTGTTCGTTGGAGTCCAAGAGCTTCTGTTGATGGAAGAGGAAATGGTAAAATAGATTTAACGAATGTTATGAATGCTATTGATGTTTATCGAGCTAAAGATGGATTATATCGTGGAACTTATATTGTGAATTTGAGTGGAGAGTTGGAATCTGTTTCTTATAATTTAAAAAAGAATTGTTTTTCTTTCTATATTCAAAAATCTGGTGAAAGTCGTATCTATGATGCTGCTTTACCTGGAATTGATCAAATTAAATAAACGTTTTTGGAAGGGGTAGATATACCTCTTTTTTGTCAACTAATTGTTAATAAATTTTATTGAATCTTGTCATTTTGATTTAACTATGAAATAATAGAATTGATAATAGAGGTGAGTGTATGAAGAAGCTTTTGTTCTGTTTGTTTTGTTTCTTTTTATCTGGATTTGCTGTTCAGGCAAAAGAATATGATTTTTACTTTTATCCGAATGGTGGAAAAGTGAAAACATCTGGTTTTGAATTAGGAGATTATGGATATTTAAGTTATAATGGTAATTTTTATGCTAGCTACAATGAGAAATCTACTATAAAAAAGATTAATAGTATCAAAGGTGTTTCTTTTCAATTAGAAAAAGGTGGAACTACTTTGGTAAATGGAAAAGAATGGTATACTCAGGTTAATGGAAAGACATTTTTCTTTAATAGTTCTAAAACATATAAGATGCAGGATGTATTGAAAACAATGGATATTGATGATGATTTTTATTCTTTTGATGTATATGCCAATTGGAATGATAAGAAGAGAACTAGTGGAATAGATATTTCTAGTGAAAAGACTAGTACTAGTACTAAGAAAGCAACTTCTTTTTCTATTAGTGCTTCTAAGAGTAGTATTGCCGTAGGAGATAGTGTTACATTAAAAACTTCTTTTAAACCAAGTGGATCTGCAAAAGAATCTGTTGCTTGGAGTAGTTCTAATGCGAAGATTGCGACTGTATCTTCTTCTGGTAAAGTTGTTGGAGTTGGTGTTGGAACGGTTAAGATTACTGGAAAGAGTAAGAATGGATTAAAAGCTTCTATTTCTCTTCAAGTGTTGAAAAATAATACAGCAAAACATTATGTTATTATTCAGTATCATATGAATGGAGGAACTTTTGCTTTAGATAGTAATTCTAAGTTTTCTTCTTCTAAACAATTTATTGTTTTGAATGGTTCTAAAGAAATACATAAAATAGCTTATCAAGAAAAAACAACTCAAAATGGAATTTACAATTATAACAAAAAAGATGGTATTCACTTATGGAAAAAAGGATATCTAGCAAGTAATGGAGCAGAGTGGAATACTAGAGCGGATGGTACTGGAAAAAGTTATAGTCAATATAAAGTTTATTCTTCTCATGATTTTTGTGATGCATCTAAAAAAGATTGTATTGTTACATTGTATGTTAATTGGAAGAAAAATGATTTTACTGTAGAAGCTCATACTACATTTTTTGCTCTTGCAAAACAAACAGAAGCTGAAAAGTTGAGGGGTAATAATACTAATACTGCCCAAGATTTTGATATCGATGATCAATATGTATATATTTCTAAAACTCAACAAAATCATTGCTTTGTTGGAACTAATCGTAATAATTCTGTTTCTTCTATTAGTCAATGTAGTAGTGGCTTGAAAACAGTAGAAGTTTTTCGTTATCCTAGAAATCATAAAAGTACGAATTATCCTAAGAAAAATGCTAGTATACAAACTCTTACAAACAGTGGGCATGGTACGGTATTTGATGTTATAGATGATTCTAATGGTAAATCATTAATGCTAGTAGGAGTTTCTGATAATTCAAAAGATTATGGATTACAAAAATTAAGTGATGATTTAGCAAATCATCGATCTTCTTGGATTGGTGTTAGTCGTAATATAGGAGCAATTTCATTTTCTAAAGGTACTACAAATCTTTTGAAATTAGCAAATAATAAAGTATTGGTTCCAAAAGATAATAATGCCACAATTGGATCTATTAATGGATTTGGTGTTGATGAAAATAACAAATTAGCTGTTATTCGATCTTCCGGTATTATTCGAGTTTATCGTTATCATTTAAATAATCATATGATTTCTTTTGAAAATAATCCAATTGCTAAGTTTCAAGATAAAAGTACTGGTGGTACTCAAGGATTGGCTATTCATCAAGGAAAAATTTATTTATTACATGATCATTGCTATGAAATATATAATTATTCAGGAACTATGTTAAAAAGAGTACCTATTAATAAAACGGTATTTCAGAAGGCATTGAAGGCTGATGAAACTACTTCAAATGTGACAATTAATAGTTTTGAACCAGAAGGAATTAAAATTGTAAAGAATAAAGTTTATGTAGGTGCGAAAGTATACTCTTGTAATCATGGTGGTTGTGTTCACTTTTATATTTTTTCTTCTAATGTGTAAAAGAAAAGAATTTTTTCTCTTTTCTTTTTGTATTATAATAAATGTATTGGTGGTGATTATATGAAATATGAAATGAGATTACACGATGAGCCTTTTCAATTGATAAAAAATGGGACTAAAACAATTGAAATGAGATTGAATGATGAGAAAAGAAGAGTTCTAAAAAAAGGAGATATTATTGAATTTCAAAATAGGAAGACAAAAGAAAAGATAGAGACAAAAATTATAGACTTACATTATTTTCATAATTTTGATGAATTATATCAGATGTTTGATAAAGAAAAAATAGGATATTTAAAGGATGAAGTAGCTGATTCTAAAGATATGGAGCTTTATTATTCAAAAGAAGAACAAAAACAGTATGGTGTTGTTGGAATAGAGATTGAATTATTGTAGGAGGATGTATGAAACATAAAAAAAGAACTATATTTTTTATTATTCTTGGTATTGTTATCTTATGGAATATGATGTTTTTTCCTTTATGGTATATGGCTTATATGAATCGAAGTAATCGAACTTTTCAAAGTGTTGTGCATCATGCAAAAAAATCTACGCTTTTGCAAACAAAATTAGGAGATATTAATACTGTTGAACTTCATAATTTTATGAAGTGGATTTCTACAGAAAATGGAAAAAAATGTGTTGAAGCGATTGTAAAAGGGGAAAAGAAAACAAAAAATGTTTGTATTATGATAAAAGAAGATGAAGATGATACTTTAGAGCCAATTAAAACAGTTGGTTATATTATTGATGGAAAAGAGTATTTGGAGCAAGACGGATTGGAGAAATAAATGAGTTATATTTGTAAAATTGCGACTGAAGAAGAGATGAATAAAAAATGGGACTATGAAATCAATCATGCTACTCATTCTAAGAAGAACTGGATTCAATGGAAAAAGGAATTTATTAATAATCAAAGAGAGGGAACGCAAATTCCTTATTATGGGATATTAGATGGAGAAATAATATGTGAAGCTACTGCTTCTATTGATCCTAGTGTTGTTCAAAATGCAAAAGGATTGGTCTCTCGTCATGTTGCTTATTTAAATAGTTTTCGTACTATTAAAGGATATCAAGGACAAGGATATTTTTCAAAATTATTTAGGTTTATGATACATGATTTAAGAGAAAGAGGATATCATGCTGTTACTTTAGGAGTAGAGCCTAATGAGACACGTAATATGATGATTTATTTTCATTATGGTTTTTTAGAATACATAAAATCTGGAATGGAATTTTATCCTAATGGGGAAGAAGCTTTTGTATTATATTATAAAAAAAATCTTTAAACAATATAAAAAAGCTTTATATTGTTTTTTCTTTTGATATGTTATAATCTTTCTAAGAGGGTTTTATTATGGGAAAAAAAAGTGTATATTTTTTAGTAGGTAGAGATCGTAGATCTAATGATTTTACGATTATTCCAATTTTAGGAAAATGGGGAAATCATTTAGAAGAAATTGATTTATATACGACAAATTATTCTAATGTTACAGAGTTAATTCAAGCACTTCATGCTCAAGGTATGATCGAAGAGAAAGACATGGATTTTTTTATCGTTTCACAAAAAGAAAAAGAAGGAAAAAAAGATTTAGTTTTTTCTGATGTGTTATATAAAAATAGTACTAAAATTAGAAGTGTAGCGAGGGCATCATTAGATGGGAATATTGAAAGTGATGAAAATACTATTAATAGTATTTTAAATCATTTTTGTTGGAAGATGAAGTTTCAACCATTATTTTATAATATGGTAGTTTATGGAGATACTCATTTATATCCTAAATTTGTTCGCTATTTTTCTAGCAATCGATATCAAGATTATTATCATATTAAATATTGTGATGGTGGATGGGTTAGAAAATCCTATCCCTG
>CAMYXG010000055.1 GCA_947303225.1 uncultured Caryophanales bacterium
ATAAAAGATTCTTAACAATCACTAAAATACTATTTAAAGAGTTATCATTACAATTAATTACTGCCATATTCATATACAAACTTCCTTGAAATAAATCAAACCTTTCTATCTATCTTATGTTATTATATCACAAACTACTTTTTTCATAAAAAAAGATAAGATTGTTGCTTTTCTTATTAAGTAATAAAATTTTAAAAACAGGATAGAAATCACATAATATATAGAAAAAACTACTAATCTATAATCTTTTTGCATGATACATTTTTCGACTCTACAAAATATAGAGTCAAGGATAATCATTATTTTTATCTCTACTAGAAACCATTAGAAAGTCCTTATATACATCTTCTAATCTAGTATTTAGAAATATCTTGGGACAGCGCACCACTACCAATTGCAGTAAGAGTTACCATCGCTGCTCACAGTACAGCCCCAACCACCAGTAACGCACGCATTCACGGAACCATCCGCTCTAGCATAAGCGTGCAGGCCGGAACCATTATAACAGTGCAAATCAGTAGAGCGTCCTGTACCTGATTCACTACAATAAGAGGAATTGGTAGAATAGCCAAAAGCTGTTTTTATTACTTCTTTATTTGCTTCAAAATATGGACTAATATAATCTTCTCCTACTAGCCATGTTGATGCATCTAAATCATATGTTTTTTCTCCTTTTAATGGATAGTATCCTGCCACTACTCCTGGATTTGCTGCAGCCATCTCTGGTGTTACTACAAATTCTACATAGCTTTCTGTTACAATTCCGTTTTCTATTTTATGTTTTAAACAGAATGGTAAATTTCGACTAGATGCTGTTATTGCATCACCCGAAGTTTGATAAGTTGGGATTCCATTTGGAATAGCTTGGCCTATCCATACAACTGAAGTATTGGTGCCATCAGATAGTGTTTCAAAATTATCGTCATAGGTGTTCACTGTATACACCGTACTAGAATGTGCTACTGGTGTTGCTGTATTATCTGCTTGAACATATACTACATTGAATTTAAAGACTATGGTATCTGCTGTTGTTGGTAATTCAGATGCTTCTATATCTCTTTTAAATTCTACTCGTACCTTTATCTTTTCGGTTGTATTTGCAGCCAATTTCTGTTTATTCGCAAGTGCTATTCCATCACTATAAGTTACTGTGTAATTTAAATAACTTGGTAGATTCTTTTCTGTTGTTCCATTAGACTCATATGTTTTATTTGAGAATGATTCGATCATTGCATCAATTGATCCTTCGTTTACTGCATCAACAGTAAACTCATAGAAGTCTCCTGGAGTAGATAGAGTAATAGAATACTCTACTTCCATATTACCTGTTTTGATGGTTGCTGGTGTTGTAACTTGTGTACCTGTAACACTACCACTCGTAACAACTAAATTACTCCAATGAATATTCCAAGTATTACTACTTAAACTAGTAGTACCTCTAATATTTAAGTTACTAGATAATAATGCATACCCTAAACTTATTCCTAATAATAGTAATACTAATAGAATGATACTTTTTTTCTTTTTACTTCTTCTCATATACTTATACTCCTATATTTTATAGTGTCATTGTAACATACCTTTTTTGTGAATACAATTCAATATCATTTATACAATCTTCAATCTTTTTTTTGAATTTCTTCTATAATACGTGATATAGAATTTTCTAAAAAAGAAATAAAACGATCTATAGGAATAACTTTAGTTTTTCCTTCTTTTGTTACTCTTAAACATCTTAAATTAGTATTGAATCTTTTTAAATCAATTCTATCATCATCAAAAACTAAATAAGATGATATTTTTTCAACATCTAAATCAAAATAATCAATTAATATAGAATTACTCTTATCATAATCTTCATACACTGTTTTATCTTGAAAAAAATTCAAATCATTTGTAATACTAGGAATAAACTCATCCATAAAATACTGATCTAATAATAAATGAGTATAATATCCTAAATGAATAGAATCAGATATATCAAAATGTTCTCTATAATAATCTGAATCAGGAATATAAAAAATAGAGCCTTGTTTCTTATAATGAGTATCCATCTTATCTCCCTTTAAGATATCCGGTAATAGATTACCTCTATAAAAATCAGGATCCGTAATTCCAAGTTTCTCCCCTACTTTTTTTGCAACACTCATATGAGCAATAATACCTGGCATAATAGTCACCTCTATCTTTTTAAAATCACTTCAAATGAAGTATAACCATCTCTAGAATAAGCTTTTATTTTACCATGATGTTTTTCAACAATTTTCTTTGCAATAGCAAGACCTAAACCATATCGATTTTCATTTCTATTTCTTGCTTTATCTGCTCGATAAAATCTTTCAAAAATCTTTTCTTCTTCTCCCATAGGAATAGGAGTTCCTTCATTTTTTACAAGCAATATAACAACACTTTTTTCTTGTTTTAATTCAAGATTGATATGTCCATTATTCTTACAATGTTTTATAGCATTATCCATTAGAATTGTAACTAATTGTTTTATCTCACTTGTCTGACAAGAGAAAGTAATATTTTCTTCAATATGATAATCAAATAGAATATTCTTTTCATAAATCAAACTCTCTAATGGTAAAACAGCCATCTCTACTAATTTTGATAAATTATGTTCTTCTAGAATTACTTTCCTATTTTCGTTTTCTAATTTAGCTAAATCCAATAATTCTTTAATCAAATCATTCATTCGATTTGATTCGTTCTGAATATTACGAAGCCATTTTTTATCTTTATCACTCTCCATTGCCTCCGCACTAGCCATTATCACAGAAAGCGGAGTTTTTAATTCATGAGAAGCATCCGCAATAAACTGTTTTTGTTTTGAAAAACTTTCTTCTACTGGTTGAATAATCCATTTAGAAATAGATTGAGACAAAACATAAAAAATAGTCTCAAACACTATAAAAGCAATAATAGAAAGAAAAAGATTCAAACGTAAAGTCTCATTAACTTCCTGATTATCAATAAGAATAATTTGATTAGATTGATAACGATAAGAATACTTTCTAAAATATAAATTTCCAATCTCAAGAGAATCTTTTTTCTTACTTTGAAGAATCTTTAATGCTTCTTTTTTTATTTCATTAGGAGTTGTTTCCTCCTTCGTATGACTAATAATTTGAGAAATCTGATTATCTTGAAGAATAATTGTATAAATATCTACATCCATAAATCTCTTTGGTCTATTATCATCATCTTTATTTACAGATATTGTTTCTTTTTCATCTACACTTTTTGGAGGAGTAAAATCATTCTTTTCATTCATCATTCTCATTAAATTATCTTGAATATTGTTCTTTTCTCGAATATAAATAGTAGTATTAAAAAGAAATAAAATACAAGTAATAGAAATAGAGAGAATAGTAAAAATAGTAACAAATACTTTAATTTTCAGTTTCTTCATCATACACCTCTAATTTATATCCTAATCCTCGATTTGCCTTAATCCTTACATTACAACCAATCACTTTTAATTTTTTTCGAATAAATGATAAATATACTTCCAAATTATTAGATTCTATTTCATTATCTATCCCCCATATTTTGGTATAAATTTGATCCTTAGAAATAATTTGATTTGAATTTTTCATGAAATATTCTAACAATTCAAATTCTTTCTTACCAATTTCTAAACTCTCCTCAGTATCAATACAAGTAATACTAGAATTTTTTAAATTTAATCGTAAGTTCCCTACTTCTATAAAGTCATTTAATACTTTGCCATGATTTCTTCGAAGTTGAAGATTAACTCTCGCAACCAATTCTTCTACATGAAATGGTTTCGTAACATAATCATCCGCTCCTCCTGATAATCCTTCTAATTTGTCTTCAATCTCAGCCTTTGCAGTAAGCATAATAACCTTGATATCAGAATCAGAATCTCTTATTTCTTTTAAAATATCAAACCCATTCATATGAGGAAGCATAACATCTAAAATAACTAAATCATAGGTACCATCAAGAGCTCGATAAAGACCTTCTTCTCCATCTACTTCAATATCTACAACATATTTTTCTTTTTTTAGTCTTGATGCAATTACATCTGCTAAATTATATTCATCTTCAATAATTAATACTTTCATGTTTTTCACCCATTCCAATATATAAAATATAAATTAAATAAACATTAAAAATTACGATACCATCTGTTATTCTTTTTTAATACCAAAGCTCCATGAGAATCTAATTCTTCTAAGTTAGAATCCCCCAAAGAATAAGTTTCTAAATAATAAAAATCACGTTGAATATCCAAAGGAATTTTATTACTAGAACGATTAATAAATACCTGAGCCAATTGATCTTGACCCATTCGTTCAAAGTAAAAATACTGATCAGTTAAATCAACAAGACGAAAATCTGCTTTTTCCAAGAAAGACTCTCTCTTTCGTATTCTTCCCATCCATTTAACAAATTCCAATAATTCTAAATCCATATCATTCCAAGGAAAAGGCTTTCTATTTGCTAAATTACCAAGTCCCTCTACCCCAACTTCATCTCCATAAAAAACGGATAAAATACCAGGTAAAAAAGTAAGTGTAAATAAATAGGTTTCATAAATCTCTTTTCCTCGTTTATACTCTTCTTCACTCATAGTAAATTTTTTTTGATAATTTAAATAACGATTAGAAGGATCCCAAGCCCATTCACCTGTATATTGAAACTCCTTTGTACCAAAAATATTAATAGCTCTACTAATATCATGAGTAGAAGTAAAATTCATCAAAGAATGTAAAGTATCTTCTGGATATTCCGTTTTTAATTGTCTAAAAACTTCTTTTAATTTTTCTTTATCTTCATATTTAAAATAACGAATTAAAGCATCTACTAAAGGATAATTCATAACAGAATCCATACCTTTACCACTAGATAAATATCCACGATTCATTCTCATTGGATTCTTCCATACTTCTCCAAGTATAAAACCATCCTCTTTATTTCTTTTAACGGCCTTTCTAATTCCTTCAATAAACTCATCTGTTAATTCATCCGCAACATCTAATCTCAATCCATCTATTCCACAAGAAAACCATAAATCAATAACTCCATCTTCTCCATAAATATATTCTTGCCACTCTTTAGAATATCCATCACAAACAGGAAGATTCTTCATTCCCCACCAATAATCAAAACAAACTTCTCCATTATTTTGATAAGTACGATAAAAAGGAAAATAAATAGAATCCCTACTTTGATATGCTCCAACATTATCAAAAGATCCATATTGATTAAAGTATTTACTGTCATTTCCAGTATGATTAAATACTGCGTCTATTATCACTTTCATACCTTTTTTATGAGCTGCATCACATAAACTTTTTAAGTCTTCTAAACGACCAGCATATGGGTCAACCATTTCATAATCAGCAGTATCATATCGATGATTCGATTGAGAAGCTACAATAGGACTAACATAGATAATACTAACTCCTAAAGATTTTATATAATCAAGTTTTTCTTCAATACCCTTTAAATCTCCCCCATAAAAATCAGTATTCCAACGTTTATTTCCATCTGGACCAATAATAGGTTCTTCATCCCAAGAAGAATGAATTACACGATTTTTCATAGGAGAAAGTTCTTCTTCACTTCCACGATAAAAACGATCTAAGAAGATATGATACATCATCTTACCCTTTGCCCAATCTGGTACAGAAAACCCACTACTCATCTTCCACATATCATCCTGTGAAATAGTAGAAAAATCTTCTAAATGATTTTTTTTAAAATAAAAAAACTGATGATTTACTTCCAAAGAAAAATAATAATGATAAAGTGCATGCACCGGCAGAGAAACATCTACTTGAAAGTAAGCATAACCATCACGATTTTCAACATGATTCATCAAATATACTTTTCTCTCATTCTCACTCTCTACAAAAAACTTTGCTTGATCAATCCATCCCATATCCATAGGAATACGAATGGATACAGAATACAAAGTCTCATCACCCTTTTTTTCTTTCTCATCAATTTCAAAATCTACATTTTTTAAATATTCTTCCATAATGAACACCCTCTACTATCTTCATTATATCAAAAGAAAAAGAAGAAAGCTAGATTCTTCTCATATATTTTATAATTGATACTCTATAATATTGTCATCTTTACCAGTATTAATATCATCAACCTTTTTCAATTCAATTTTAACCCCTGTTATACATTTTGTTTGATGCAACAATATAGTTTGATTTTCTTCAATTAATAACTCATTAGTAAGTGCTAGAGGATAAAACAAAGTATTATTAAAATTATTGTTAACTGCTAATACCCTAATCTGTTCTTTATCACTATGAAACAAAAAAGTTTGATTAGATTTAATTGGATAATTATTTCTTTTAATGTTTTCTCTTCTATAGCCTTTTTGATATTATCAATATCATCATCAAATACAATATAAAATGGTACTACTATACTAGCAAATTGTCTTTTTCTATGAACTTTAAATTCCATTACTCTTCACTTCCTATTATAGTTATAACAAATTTCTAATAGAAAGTCTATCAAAGTAGAAAAAAGTCAACACTAATTGTATTAACTTTTTCAAACAATTATCTTTTAACTATATTATTATCATTCTACTATAATAAATGGATTAGTTTCTGTACCTTCTCCACTAATATTAATATTAGAATTTAAATGTATAACTGGATAAATCGGTCTAGAATTTTCAGCCATACAGTCATACCAAGTGCCATTACTTCTAATTACAATAACTCGATATGATGGATATCCAGGTGTCATAGTCAAAAAATCAGGTTTGTCTGTTGCTATATAATGATTGCCATCAACTACACTATTAGAATAATCTGACAAAGTCAACAAAGCTACTTTACCATTCCACTGAAAAGCGCTTTCATTATTCTCCGGACCAACATTATATATCGCATCCACTATAAGATTATTAGAATGAAGTTGATTAGTATAATAATCATCATTAAGATAGATATTAATTCCACTATTTTCCTCTACAACTCCATGAATATCCTGATTAACAAATTCACTAGGTTTGCCAATTAAGTTATTAGTTGCTGCCCATACACCACAATAATTATATGCCGAAGCACAATAACCTGTATCCTTTTTACCTCTATAATCGAAACGCATTTCATCTTCCAAAGCAGTATTTTTTACAAGTTTAATACCATTACTATCAATACCATAAATACGCCACATAATATTTTCAAACAATAAATAATTATTTAAAGGATTACCTTTAAATATATAAGTTCCATTTCCATCATGATATAGACCATCACCAGAAGTTACAAGATTAGATGACCTAGTTAATACACTTATCGCTTGTCTACTATTTACTGCACTATTATCTGCTTGAATATAATTTACACTAAATTTAAACATAAAATTATCATCAGTACTTGGAAGTTGCGAAGCACTAATATCTTCCTTGTAGTGAACTCGTACTTTATAAGTTTCCGTTTTCCCTGACTTTAATAATTGATTATTTGCAAGTTCGATACCATCACTATAGGTAACAGTATACTCCAAGTAGTCTGGTAATGTCTTTTGTGTTGTTCCATTAGATGCATATACCCCTTTAGAAAAAGTACTAATCATAGCATCAATTGTACCATCATTTACCACATCTACTGTAAACTCATAAGTATCTCCTGGTTCATTGAAATCTACATTAAAAGAAACTTCTGTCTTACTAGTAGAAATTGTAGCAGGAGTTGTTACATCAGTAACATTATTACTTCCAAATTGAATATTATTAAAATAAACATTCCAACTGGCACTACTGACATTCGTAGTCCCATTAATTTGAAGTTCTGTATTTAAAAAAGCATATCCTAAAGAAATTCCAAATAAAGTAATCACTAATAATAAATAAATCCATCCTCTTCTATTTCTTTTCATCGTACACGCTCCTATTCTACCTAAATTATATAGTAAACTATTTTTAT
>CAMYXG010000056.1 GCA_947303225.1 uncultured Caryophanales bacterium
AGAATCATCAGATTTACCAACAACAGCAGATACCATAGTTTTCAAATTTAATGTAGTATATGTTCAACCAGATAGTACTGCAATATCACGTGCTAAGTATGTTTATACAGTAAACAAGTCTGATGAAAGTGCAACAACTCCAAAATTGAATGCAGTATGGTTAAATGAAGCATTTCCTGAAAGTATTCCTCGGTATCAAACTCCAAGTGAAGCATTAGCCGCAATCGCCACTGCATCTCATCAAAACTTACCTTTTTATTTAAAGCATAAAATAGAAAATGGAATTGTATCTGAGTCATATGTAGAAATTGTGATAACACCTGAAATGGCTGGAGAAAATCCAGGAATGGTAGCAGGAACATATACATTAAGAGGAGAAAAAACTTATGATTTTGAGACATCTACTTCTGTAGTAGGAGAAGGCTATATTAGTCCATATTTTGAATCAAATAAAGAAGCAATTAAAACTGCTTTTGGCTATTCAACTAATCCATCTCGTTGTACTGATAGTTTATCTTTATTTGGGTGTGAAATTTCAAATCCACGGTTTCTTATTAGTTCTAGTACAGATGGTAGTGTAGGCGTTACTCGTGGCTCTTATGAAGGTTGTGCTGTGAAGGGTGAAGGTATTGCTGCTTGTCATTGGTGGGGTTAATTATGATTACTTTTATTATTTCTTTTATTTGATTTATTATGTTTTAAATTAATATTGATGATATTGTTTTGTATTTCTAGATATTATAAAATCGGATTTATTTATCCGATTTTTTGTTTTTTATTCTATTTAATTTATCATATATTTCTTTTAATTGTTTTTCATAACCGATATCTTTTGGAGTATAATATTTTTTATTCTTTATTTTATCTGGTAGATATTGTTGTATGACATATGATCCTGGATAATTATGTGGATATTTATAATCTGGAGAATCTGTTTTGATATGATTTGGTATATTACCGGTTGATCCCTGTTCTATATCTTCTAGTGCTTTATCTAAGGCAATATGTGCAGTATTACTTTTTGGAGATAGGGCCATTTCTGATACAATTGTTCCTAATGGAATTCTTGCTTCTGGTAAACCTACACGTTCTGCTGCATTGATTGCAGCATCTAATCTTGGACCAATTGCTGGATTTGCTAGACCAATATCTTCATAAGCTATAACACTTAATCTTCTATATATGGATTCTAGATCTCCTTCCATAATTAATCTTCCTAGGTAGTGAAGGGATGCATCTATATCGCTTCCTCTAATTGATTTTTGTAATCCACTTAATACATCATAATGACCATCTCCATCTTTATCTGAAAAGAATACTGGTCGATTATTTATACTTTTTATTTTTTCTTCTGTTATTTTTTTATCATCTGTTGAGTAATATGCTATTTCTAATAGATTATAAGCATATCTTAGGTCATTTCCAGAGAGTTTTGCTATTAACTGGATCGTTTTGTCATCTATTTTAATTCCTTCTAAATCTGGGTGCTTTATAGCCTTTTTTAGACCTTTTATAATATCTTCTGTTTCTAATTCTTTTAATTCGAATAATTGACATCTACTTCTTATTGCTGGATTGATAGAATGGTATGGATTTGCAGTTGTCATTCCTATTAATGTGATTAATCCACTTTCTAATTGTGGTAGTAGAATATCTTGTTTATCTTTATTTAATCTATGTATTTCATCCATTATAAGGACAATTTCTCCATACATTTTTGCTTCTTCAATTACAATATCAATATCTTTCTTTGTATTGATTGTTGCATTTAAAAAACGATATCTAACTCCTAATTCGTTTATCATAGCATTTGCAATAGATGTTTTTCCAATACCTGGTTTTCCATATAGAATCATTGAAAATAATTTTTTATTTTTTACTAAATTACTTATTATCTTTCCTTTTCCAATTAAATGTTTTTGTCCTATTACATCTGATAATGTTTTTGGAGCTAATTTTAGTGCTAATGGTTTACTCATTTGATCACCTTTTTCTTTTGTTCTTTGTAGAAAAAAATCTACTTTTTTTAGTAGATTTATACTTTATCAAAATATGTGATGTTTCTTTCCATAACATCTGCTTCTATAGCATCTCTTAATAGTTTTCTTACTTTTTCACAATCTCTAATATTTTTAAGAGTTATGATTTCTCCTGCTCGTTCTCCACTTGAATGAGAATCTATTTTTACTTTAATAGTTCCTACTTTAAGCATTTTTTGCCATAGACTGATTTCTAAATCGGCATCTTTTAATAGATATAACTCTGTTGTATTTGTTCTTTGACGGAAGAATCCTCTTTTAATAATTAATTCATCTTTTGATATCTGATAATGAGTAAAGTTCATATGAATTAAACTTAAGAATCTTGCCCATAGCCCTGCTGGTTGACCTTCCCATTTTATTTCAAAATCTACGTCTTCTATTTTATCAACATTTTTCATATAATCACCACATTCATTATATCATTTTTTTAAAAAAAGGAATATCTTATTTGACATATTTTTTGATTTATTGTAAAATGTTTTCTGTGGAGGGATGAGTATAGGTATTTATCTATTACATTACGAAGAAGATACAATAACACTCATACACTTGTGAAAAGGTAGTTTTACTGGATACAAGTGGTTTTTGATTTCTTTTATCTTTTTTATAATTATAATAATTAAACTAGGTATAAGCATTACCTAGTTTTTATATTGGAGGAGATTTTATGAAAGATACTATTGTTGAAGTTACAAAGGATTTGATGAGTTTTCATACTTATTAT
The DNA here is from genome assembly GCA_947303225.1 of uncultured Caryophanales bacterium. Lineage (GTDB taxonomy): Bacteria > Bacillota_I > Bacilli_A > RF39 > UBA660 > UBA3789. The sequence goes on from CAMYXG010000056.1 coordinate 2,767, forward strand.
AAAAATAAGAATGAATTTACGAAGTTATTTGATTATATTCGTTCTAGATATTCTAACCTTGTTATTCATGAGTATGAATTTGATGGTAAAAAATGTATGGTTTTAAGTAATTTTGATACTAAAAATTTTGATTTGGTTTTTTGTTGTCATTGTGATGTGGTTTTTACGGATTCTTGGGATGTTTTGGAAGATAATGAAAATCTATATGGAAGAGGAAGTATAGACATGAAGGGTGGTTTAGCTGTTTGTTTAGAGGCTCTTAAGAATTCTCATACTAAGAAGAACATTGGTCTTTTTGTTACTACTGATGAAGAAATTGATGGGTTTACTTGTCAGAAATTATTAGAAATCTATCATGCTGGGTTTGCTATTATCCCTGATGGTGGAAAGAACTTTCAGTTGATTAAAGAGGAAAAGGGCCTTTTACAGTTAGAATTATCTTTAAAAACTCATAGTAGCCATGCTAGTCAACCATGGAATGGAGTTAATGCAATTGATCAGTTATATTCTATTTATCAAGAATTATCAAAGAATTATCCTTTACCTAAAAATAGTAATGATTATATTACTAGTATTAATTTAAGTGCTATAGAGGGTGGAGATAGTTTTAATCGTGTTCCAGATACTTGTATGATGAAATTAGATATTCGATATACTAGTGATACGAATAAAAAGAAATTATTGAATGAGATTAAAAAGATTTCTTCGAAGGTTCGCGTTCAAGTAGTTTTTGAAAGTAGTATTTTTATTTGTGATATGAAAGATAGGAACGTATTGAAATATTTAGATATTTCTAAAGATGTTGTTGGTAAAGAGATTGAAGTCATTGGATGTGAGTCAAGTAGTGATGCTGTTTATTTTTATGATAAAAAGATTCCTACTGTTATTATGAATCCTATTGGGGATTATCCTCATGGTGAGAAGGAATATGTTTCTAAAGATAGTTTATATACATTATTTTTGATTTATCAGCGTATGATAGAGGAGGTTGTATAATATGTTAAATATTGAAAAGATAACTAATAAAGTAATAAAAGAATATCGTACACGTGAGTATTTTAGAAAGATTAAAGAAGACCATTCTCCTATTAGAATTTGGAAAAGACTGCCAAATGGTTGTAGTATCGGTACCATTCAATATAGTGAAGATAATGTTACTATATTAGAAGAATTATTACAAAGTTTTAGTGAACAATATGGTGAAGTTATTGATAGAGATGCTGCTAGAGAAGAACTTCTTTTATATCAAAATCATGGTAAATGTTTTATTTATTTTAATGAAGATGGAAAACCTATTAGTATGAATGGAGTTATTTATAATGAAGATAATGTTTCTGTTGATTTTTTGAAAAAAGATGGAACTACTCCTTCTAACTTATATTTCTATGGTTTAAGTACTTTAAAAGAACATAGAGGAAAGGGAGCATGTCGTGAATTAATTAAGTTTGCTATTCAATTTGCTTTTTATAATCATTTTGATTTGGTTTATGCTCGTACAGATTTAATTGATTCTAATTCTGAATGGATTATGGCTAATGCTGGACTAGAGGTTTGCACTTTTGATAATCAGATTATTGCTGAATGGGTTGATGTTACAGAAAATCAAGGAGATTATCGATTGCATATGTGGCTTCCTTTTCGTAATGATGTACTTTGCTTTCCAAAAGATAAAGCTATTTTTGCTGATTCTAATACTCGTCAGATCTCATTTGAACAAGCAAAAGTGTTAGTGAAGTAATATTACCATTATTGTCTTTTTTATCTAGAAATGTTAGAATGATTATAGAAAAGAGTGATAACATGAAGGTAGAGGATGCAATAGATGATTTTTTAAATTATTGTATTTTTGAAAAAGGTCTTTCTGATAAAACTAGAATTTCTTATCAGAATGATTTGGATATCTATTGTTTATTTTTAAAAAATAAAGGTATTGATACTGTTAATAACATTGATAGTGATTCAATCAAAGATTTTTTAGTTTATCGTTCTAATGAAGAGACTACTACAATTGCTCATAATCTTACTGTTATTAAGAATTTTCATTTATATTTAGTGAAAGAAAAAATTGTTTCTAATAATGTTTCTGAGTTTATTGAAAGACCAAAATTAAAGAAATCTCTTCCGAAAGCTTTAAGTATTGAGGATGTTGATTTACTTATGGATATTTCATTAAATACTCCATTTGACTATCGTAATAAGGCTATGTTAGAATTGATGTATGGATGTGGACTAAGAGTAAGTGAACTTGTTAACTTAGAGATTCATGATATTGATATGGTTAATTGTTTCATACGAATTATGGGTAAAGGAAGTAAAGAAAGAGAAGTTCCATTAGGAGAATATGCTATTTATTATTTAAATCTTTATTTGGAAAAAAGACCTTTATTATTGAAACAAAAGACTTGTGATAAATTATTTTTAAATAATCATGGACAGGGTATGACTAGACAAGGATTTTTTAAAAATTTAAAGAGTATTTTACAGGAGAAGGGCTTAAATTCTAATATATCTCCTCATACTTTACGTCATAGTTTTGCTACACATCTTATTAATCGAGGAGCAGATCTTCGTAGTATTCAAGAAATGCTTGGACATTCTGATATTTCAACAACAAAAATTTATACAAAAGTTACAGATGAAAAAGTTTTGGAAGATTATCAAACTTTTCACTTGCGTAGTAAAAAATAAAGGAGTAGTTTATTTATGAAATTTAAACGAATATTTTTAATTGTATTAGATTCTTTAGGAGTAGGGGAGACAACGGATGCTGCTAGTTTTGGTGATACTGGTGCTAATACATTAGGTCATATTATTGAGAAATGTGATTTATTTATTCCTAATTTAAAGAAAATAGGATTCTTAGATACTGTAAATATGAGTGATAATGATGATGTAGATGCTTACTATACGATAGCTAAACCAGTAAATGTTGGTAAAGATACTTTGAATGGTCATTATGAGATGGTTGGAATTAAAAATACTATTCCATTTCAAACATTTCAAGAAGGATTTACTTATGATATTCTAGCAGGAATTGAAGATATTACTGGACGTAATGTTATTGGAAATATTCCTTGTAATGATGATTCTATTATTCAAGAATTGGGTGAAAGACAATATAATTATGGTTCTTTAATTATTTATACGTCTGCTGATTCTGATTTACAAGTTGCTGCTCATGAAGATTGTATTCCGATAGCTACTTTACATGATTATTGTGAAAGGATACGTTCTTTGACGATGCAAAAAAATTGGAAAATAGCTAGAGTTATTGCAAGACCATTTAATGGTACTCCAGGTCATTATAAATTTGTTCAAACGGGTAGGAGAGATTATGCTGTAAAACCGCCTAGAAAAACTATTTTAGATTCGTTATCTGAGAATAACTATAGTGTTATTGGTGTTGGAAAGATTAATGATGTTTTTGATGGACAAGGAATTAATAAAATGATGAAAGCTTCTAATAATACGGAAGCAATTAATAAATTAACGGATATTATTGATAAGAATTTTACTGGATTATGTATGGTAAACTTGTGTGATTTTGATTCTTTGTATGGACATACACGTGATGTTGAAGGATATGCTAAGGCTATTGAAGAGTTTGATGTAGATATTCCAATTATTTTAAATAAATTGGAATTGGATGATTTATTAATTATTACTGCTGATCATGGAAATGATCCTACATTTCAAGGAAATGGTCATACGAGAGAGAATGTTCCTGTCATTATTTATAGTAGGAATTTTAAGGAACCAAAGAGATTACAGCCTTTAGAAACAATGGCTGATATAGGAGCAACAATTGCTGATAATTTTGATGTTGAATTACCTGAAATAGGTTCTTCTTTAATTGATGTATTAGAATAAAAATTATCATTTGATAATTTTTTTCTTTACAGCTATTTACATATTTTTTTAATTTCTTACTTTTTGTTTTTTTATGATATGATACAATTAGTGTGGGAGTGTGTGATATGATTCAAATACGTTGTACAAATTGTGATAAAGATTTTTCTATTGATAAAGATAAATGTCCTTATTGTGGAGACCCAGTTAATATTACTTCAAAGTTTTATTGTGGTGATTGCGAACAAGAAATAAATATTAATGAACAATTTTGCCATAATTGTAATAAGACTCCAAAAGAAGTAATTATTCGTTCAAAAGATGGAAAGAATATTCGAACATCTTTTGTTACCCCATCTGATGAGTTCAATCATTCTGTTGATGAAAAACATCAAGAGTATAGTCCTCTTTTAGTAGCTTTTTTGAAATATTTATTCATTGCAGGTACTTTTGCTATTTTTGTTTATTTTATCATTTTTGTAGTAGTTTTTTTTACTGATTATCAAAATAGAAGTCATAAAGACTCTATGGATGAATCAAATAAAGAAGTATTTATTAGTGTTGCTCATGATTATATTAATTCTGTTAAAAAGGTTGTTAGTTCTAATCCAGAATTATTAATGTGTGAAAATCATGTTTCTATTAGAGATGCTTCTGTTGGAGATTATTATGTTTCTATTAATAACAATAATAATAATGAATCTTTATTTTCAGGAATTAGATCGAATAGTGGTTATATTGTCATACATAAGAAAGCAACTAAAGGTAATCCAATTTATTCATATTCCATTTATATGGTTGATATGTATGATACTGGATTAGCAAATGATACTATGGAAGAATATTTAAATATGTCTACTGAATTATATAATTATTTAAGTCGTAGAAATCGTCCCGATGATGATTCGATTCAAGAATGTGAATATTTTATAAAGAAATAGTAGGGGAGTATACTAATATTTAATCAAATTAAAAGAAGAAATTACAGTTAATTACTTTTTATTTCTTCTTTTTCTATTTCAATATTTTCTGAATTTACTTCATATTCATTATCTGTTATAATTGATCCACTATTTTCAAAAGTAGGATAAACAATAGGGGGTGTTTCCTCTACTGATTTGATTCCCCTATTCTTTTTTGATTTTTTTGTACTTTTATTATCTATTATTTTCTTTCTCATTCTATTCTCTTACCTTTCTATTTTTATTCTATTATTAGTCTTTTCTATTATTATCTTTTTATGTATTATTACTTATTTTATTATAGATAAATTGATTAGAATGAATTTAGATGAATAACTATCCATCTTACTAAAGATA
>CAMYXG010000057.1 GCA_947303225.1 uncultured Caryophanales bacterium
ATTCAAAAAATTCAACTGATACTTTATTAGATGATATTGATAAATATAGTAATGCTTCTATTAAAGTTGCTAATCCTTTAGATTTATCTTCTATAGATGATAATTCTTATGATTTTACTATGTTATTAGATTGTTTTCCTGTTGATTGTAATGATGATAATTTTTCTATTGCTATTTCTGAGTTAACTCGTATTACTAAAAAATCCGGAATAATTGCTATATCTTATATCAATAAAGATGGTATTTTCAATGAAAATAATATTGATAATTTCTTAGATAATACACACCATACTATCAAGTTTGATAATGGTGTCTATTTGCAATTTGGTTTAAAGGAAATGCAAGATTTTATGAATCATTATAATGTAAAGATGTTAGATAATATTTCTACTGATGGAGTTTCTCAATATATTCCTCAAGTTGTAAATAATTATTCAAAAGAAGAATTTATTCAATGGATTAAATGTGAGCTATCTCTATGTGAAAAGGAAGATGTTTGTAAAATTAGTACGCATTTGTTATTTATTGGGGAAAAAATATAAAGGATATAATTCATTGCAATTTTTTATATATTGTGTTATTATATTATCTGTTGATGGAGGGATTCTATGGAAACAGCATTATTAATTGTATCAATTTTATTAATTATTATTGTTTTATTACAGAGTGTGAAAGCTGAGGGTGGAGCTCAGATTATTTCTGGTGGACAAAGTGAATTATTTGCAAATAGAAAAGAGCGAGGTTCTGAGTTAGTTATTACTCGTATAACGATGTTTTTGGGATTTTTGTTTTTTGCTATTTGTTTAGTTTCAATGTTTATATAAGGACTTTGGTCCTTTTTCTTTTGGGAAAATACTAGTACTATTCAGGAAAATAAAGTATAATTATAATAGAAGGTGATACTAATGAGAGATAATATTATTAATGTTTTACAAAATTGTGATAAAGCAATTGATGCTTTTGAATTACAAGATATGTTAGGAATTCATACTGTTGAAGAAACTTCATTGTTTCAAGAAGAAATATCAAAATTGGAAGAAGAAGCTATTGTTTATCGTTCTAATAAAGGAAAATATATGATGATTGAAAATAGTCATTTGCGTAAGGGAATCATGAGGGTTAATAAAAAAGGATATGGATTTGTTGAAGTTGATCAGATGGAAGATGATGTATACATTTCTCGTGATAATATGAATGGAGCTATCCATGATGATGTTGTTTTAATTGAAATAACAAGTAAGATGAATATTGATCGGATGGAAGGAAGAGTTTTAAAAATCATCGAAAGGAAAATTCAACGATATATTGGTTTAATTTCTTTTGATAAAAAAGGAGTTGGACATATTCAATTAGATGATTCTAAAATTAAACTTGATATTGAAATACCTAAAGATAAGAGTTTAAATGCTGTGGATGGGCATAAGGTAGTTGTAGAGTTAGATAAGAAGATAAATAATAGTGGTCGTTATGAGGGACATGTTGTAGAAATAATTGGTCATATTAATGATCCTGGAGTAGATATTCTTTCAATTGTATATAAATATAATATTAATGTTGACTTTCCAGATGATGTTAAAGATGAAGTCTCTGAAATGCCTATGGAAGTTTATGAGAGAGATTTAAAAGGCCGTAGGGATTTGCGTGATCAAGTTATTTTTACTATTGATGGAGATGATACAAAAGATATTGATGATGCTATATCAATTAAAAAGATGGAAAATGGACATTATGAATTGGGTGTTCATATTGCTGATGTTAGTTACTATGTTAAAGAGGGGAGTCCTCTAGATAATGAGGCAATGGAGAGAGGTACCAGTGTATATTTGGTAGATCGTGTTATTCCGATGCTACCTCATGAATTATCGAATGGAATATGTTCTTTGAATCCTAATGTGGACCGTTTGTCGGTTTCTTGTGTTATGGAATTTGATTCTACGGGAAAACAATTAAATTATGAGATTTTTCCAAGTATAATTCGTTCTAGGATTCAAATGACTTATAAAAAAGTGAATGCCATCTTAGAAAAGGGTGAGATTGCTGAAGGATATGAAGAATTTGTTGATGATTTAAAACTAATGAGTGAGCTTGCTTCTATTCTTCGTAAAGCTAAGGTAAAACGTGGCTATATTGACTTTGAAGTAGATGAAGCAAAAATATTGGTTGATGAAAATTGTGTTCCTATTGATATTGTTTTAAGAGATAGGGGTACAGGAGAAAAACTTATAGAAGACTTTATGATTGCAGCTAATGAATGTGTTGCTACTCACATCTATTTTATGAATCTTCCATTTATTTATCGTATTCATGAATATCCTAAAGAAGAGAAAATAAGAGACTTTTTGAGTTTTGTTAGTGGACTTGGCTATCATGTTACAGGAAATGTAAGCGATGTTAAACCAACTACAATGCAAAATATATTATCACAATTACAGGATAAGCCTGAGTACAAAATATTATCATCTTTACTTCTTCGTAGTATGCAAAAAGCTATTTATAGTCCTGAAAATTTGGGTCATTATGGTTTAGCAAGTAGTTGTTATACGCATTTTACATCTCCGATAAGGCGTTATCCTGATACTACGGTTCATAGATTACTTCATACTTATTTATTTGATGGTAAAATGGATATGTCTACGATTCGTAAATGGGAGGAAAAGCTTGTTTATGTTGCAGAGCATTCATCTGAAAGAGAGCGTGCGAGTGTTGATTGTGAACGAGAAGTAGAAGATATGAAAATGGCTGAGTATATGGAAAAACATGTAGGAGAAGAGTTTGAAGGTATGATTTCTTCTATTACTAGCTTTGGAATGTTTGTGGAGTTAGATAATTTAATTGAAGGATTGGTTCCTCTTCGTGATATGAAGGATTTCTTTCACTTTGATGAAGAACATATGACCTTGACAGGAGAAAAAACTCATGTAAAATATTCTATAGGTGAGAGAATTGTTGTTAAAGTTCTTAGGGCTTCTAAGGAGGAAAAAACGATTGATTTTGAGGTAGTTAGAAAGGTTGAGTAGTATGGCTAAAAGGAAGAAAAAAGTAAAATTAAAGGGTGCTGGAAAGTTTTTGTTTCTTCTTCTTCTTATAGGACTCTTGAGTATTTTTGGATATGATTATTATAAATCTCTTAATAAGAATCCAGTAGAAGAAATTATTAAAAAAGAGAAAAAGGTTGAAAAGCCGAAAGTTCCAAAAGAATATCATGCTAGTTTATTTATGGTTGGTGATGCTTTGATTCATAGTGCTGTTTATCAAGATGCTAAATTAGCTGATGGTACTTATGATTTTAAGCCTATGCTTGAACTTATAAAGCCTATTTCATCAAAATATGATTTAGCATATTATAATCAAGAGACCATTTTAGGAGGTACTGAGTTAGGTCTCTCTAATTATCCTAGATTTAATTCTCCATATGAAGTTGGTGATGCTTTTATTGATGCTGGATTTAATTTGGTTTCTTTAGCTACAAATCATACGATGGATAAGAATGAACAGGGAGTTATTAACTCTGTTAATTATTGGAAGAAGCATAAAGACCAAGTTGTTTATTCTGGACAATGGATTTCTGCTGAGGAAAGAGAAAAAGAAGTTGCTCAGGTATATGAAAAAAATGGAATCAAATATGCCTTTTTGTCCTATACAATATGGACAAATGGTTTAGAAACTCCGGTTGGTAAAGAGTATTTGAATAATGTTTATTCTGAGGAAAAAGCAGCAGCTGATATTGCCAAGGTAAAAGATAAAGCTGATATTATTATTGTAGCTATGCATTGGGGAACGGAATATTCTTTGGGTGTTGACTATAAGCAAGATGAAATAGCAAAGTTTTTATCTGATCAAGGAGTACAACTTATTATTGGAGCTCATCCTCATGTAGTAGAACCTGTTGAATGGATTAATGATGGTAAAACATTTGTTATTTATTCATTAGGTAATTTGATTTCTGATCAAGAAGGAAATGAGAGACTTACTGGATTAATGATGAGTGTTGATATTAAGAAAAAGGTAGATATTGATGATAAGGTTACAGTTACGATTGAGAATCCTAAAGCAGAGCTTACTTATACAAAATCTTACTATGGTGGTAAGCGTAATTTTAAAGTATATCCATATTCTCAACTAAATACTAGTATATTATCTAATTATGAGGCTTTACGTGATAAGTACCAAGGAGTAGTTAGTCAATGGTATCCAGAATTACATTGGGGTATTACAGGAGAGTGATAGCATGGAAATTATAAATCGAAAAGCTAAATTTGATTATTTTGTTGAAGAACAATATGAAGCTGGGATTGTTTTAACTGGTACAGAAATAAAATCTATTCGTAATGGAAAATGTAATTTAAAAGATTGTTATGGTATTGTAAGAAATGGTGAGGTTTTTCTTTTAAATATGTATATAGCTCCATATAAAGAAGGAAATATGTTCAATCATTATGAGACTAGAAGTCGTAAATTACTTCTTCATAAAAAAGAAATTAAGAAAATAAGTGATGCTATTCAATTAAATGGATTAACTCTTGTACCTTTAAAGGGATATTTTAAAGAGAATAAGTTTAAGATATTACTTGGTGTATGTAGAGGAAAAAAGAATTTCGATAAGAGAGAAACTATTAAAGAACGTGATATGAAGCGAGAAGTTCAGAAAAATATTAAAAATTTTAAGTAACTTATATTACTATTTATGTTATTTTATTACATTTATAAACAAAAGAAGAGTTCTATTTTAGAACTCTTTATATTTTTTTAAACAGTAATCTTCTAATTCTTTACATTTTTCTTTATCCATTGCTTTTTTATTATTATAAGGATTTTTTATATGATATTCTTTATATTTTTGAAAACCTAAAGTATGGAATGGTAATAATTCTATTTTTGTGATGTTTTTGATATTATTTTTAAGAAAATTAACTAAATCGTTTATATAATTTTTATTATCATTTTCTCCTGGTATGATTACTTGTCTAATCCATACTTCTTTATTTGCTTTATTGACTTGCTTAATAAAGTTTATGAATTCATCATATTGGTCTGTTTGGGTAATATTTTGAAATCCTTGCTTTGTTGTATGCTTAATATCTAGTATTATTAAATCTACAAGTGATAGTAATTCTTCATAATTACCTTTCCCAATTCCTGCTGTGTCTAAAGCTATATGAATGTTTTCTTTTTTTAATTCTTTACATAGCTTTGTTAAGAAGGCTTGTTGTAGTAGTGGTTCTCCTCCGGAAAAAGTTACTCCTCCATTTTTTTGATAATATGGTTTATATCTTAATATTTTTGATTTCAATTCTTGAATTGTTATTTTATTATTTCCTTTGTTCCATGTTTCAGGATTATGACAGAATTTGCATCGAAGGTTGCATTCTTGAAAAAATATGACTGTTCGTATTCCAGGACCATCTACTAAACCCATTGTTTCTATTTTATTGATTGTAGCTGTTATCATAGTGTTTCATGAAATGTTCTAGAGATTACTTCTTCTTGCTGTTTTTTTGTTAATTTATTGAATCTTACTGCATATCCTGATACTCGAATTGTTAGTAATGGATATTTGTCTGGATGATTCATGGCATCTATTAGCATTTGTCTGTTTAATACATTTACATTTAAGTGATGAGCTCCTTGTGAAAAGTAGCCATCCATCATTTGTACTAAATTGTTTACTCGATCTTTTTCAGTCTTTCCAAGAGTTTCTGGTACGATTGAGAAAGTGTTTGAAATTCCATCTCGGCAACAATTTTCCCAATCTAATTTAGCAACAGAGTTTAGAGAAGCAAGAGCACCATTTTCATCTCTTCCATGCATTGGGTTTGCACCAGGAGCGAAAGGAACACCGCTTTTTCTTCCGTCTGGAGTTGCTCCTGTATTTTGTCCATATACAACGTTTGATGTAATCGTTAAAACAGATAGAGTAGGTTTAGCATTTCGATAACACTTATGAGATGATAGTTCTTTATAGAATCTTTCTAATAATTCTTGTCCTATTTTATCCACTCTATCATCATCATTTCCAAATTTAGGGAAGTCCCCCTCTATTTCAAAGTCTACAGCAATTCCTTGTTCATTTCGAATTGGTTTAACTTTTGCATATTTAATTGCAGAAAGTGAGTCAACTGCTACTGAAAAACCTGCCACTCCATATGCCATTAATCTATTTACGTAAGTATCATGAAGGGCCATTTGTCCTGCTTCATATGCATATTTGTCATGCATGTAGTGAATTATATTCATAGCATCACTATAGATTCTTGCTATTTCTTTTAACATTTTCCAATAATTTTTGGTTACTTTTTCATAATTTAATACTTCATCTTCTATTATTTTAAATCCTGGAATTACTAATTCTCTTTTCATTTCGTCTATTCCGCCATTAATTGAATAGAGTAATGCTTTGGCAAGATTGCATCTTGCTCCAAAAAATTGCATATCTTTTCCTATTCTCATAGAAGAAACACAACATGCAATTGCGTAATCATCTCCCATGGATGGTCTCATTAAATCATCATTTTCATATTGAATGGAGTCGGTTTTAATACTTATTTTTGCACAATATTTTTTCCATGGCTCTGGAAGATCTTTAGACCAAAGAATTGTCATGTTGGGTTCTGGAGCACTTTCTAAGTTTTCTAGGGTATGTACTATACGATAAGATGTTTTTGTTACCATGTTTTTTCCTTCTGTCGTGATTCCACCAAGGGAGCAAGTTACCCATGTTGGATCTCCAGAAAATAGTTCGTCATACTCTGGAGTTCTTAGGTGTCTAGCTGCTCTAAGTTTTATGACAAAATTGTCTATTATTTCTTGTGCTTCTTCTTCTGTTAAAGTTCCTTCTTTGAAATCTCTTTCAAAGTAGATGTCAAAAAATGCATCAACTCTTCCTAATGACATTGCAGCTCCATTATTTTCTTTGATTGCTGCTAGATATGCAAAATATGTCCATTGAACGGCTTCTTTTGCATTTTTTGCTGGCTCTGATATATCAAATCCATAACTTTTTGCCATTTCTTCCATTTCTTTTAGTGCTTTATATTGCATTGCTATTTCTTCTCGTAGTCGAATGGTATCTTGATCCATTATCTTTATTTTCATTTGATTCCATTCTTTATATTTCTCTTCCATTAATTTTTCAGTTCCATATAATGCAACTCTACGATAGTCTCCAATGATTCTTCCTCTTCCATAAGCATCTGGAAGACCTGTTAATAATTTTACGTGTCTTGCTTTTCTTATTTCATTTGTATAAGCATCAAATACTCCATCGTTATGCGTTTTTACTAGATTTGTATTTAGAAAATTATCTAAATTTTTGTCCATTTTGTAGCCATATGCATCTAGTTCTTGATATACCATTTTTAATCCGCCTTTTGGGACAATACTTCTTTTACATAATGCATCTGTTTGTAATCCTACGATAATATCATCATCTTTTGATATATAACCTGGTTTAAATGCATTGATTCCAGCTGGTGTTTTTGTGTCAATATCTATTACATGTTTTTTTACTTCTTCTTTGCAGACATCTTCGTATACTTTTAATATTCTCTTTGTTTTATCTGTAGGTCCAACTAGAAAGTCTTCTCCTTTAGTATATTGTTTATAGTTGTTTTTTATAAAATCGCTTACATTTATTTCGTAATACCATTCTCCACCGTTAAATTTTCTCCATTCTTCTTTTGTTTCCATTTTTGCCTCCTTATTCGTCTTTCTCATTATATCATTTTTTGAAGTTTGATATTGTTGCAATTGCAACAATATACATTATTTTACTATTTATTATTTTCCTTTTATTTTTTGTGCTTTTGTGATATAATTTATTCATGGGGCTGATTTGGTTTCGACGGGAATAGTAGAGCATAGATGGCAAGTCGAATGTCCACGTCACGG
>CAMYXG010000058.1 GCA_947303225.1 uncultured Caryophanales bacterium
CCTAGAGTAATACACATTATTAATACAGCAAATAATAAGTATAACCAACTTCTTCTATTTCTTTTCATAAACAACTCACCTCTATTTTATAGGTTTATTGTATAATAGATTTAGTAATTCGTCTACAAAAAAATAAGAAGATTATCTTCTTATTGTTCTGCAAAACAGTTTGAAATATATAGTGTATTGGATTGTTTTTTTGTTGCTTGTTTAAATTCTTTTACACTACCAATTATAGTTATTTCTTTTCCTGTTTCTATTTTTGATAAATTCTTTTGTTATTTTACTATATCACATTTAATAGTTAATGCGTATTTTCCACCTTCATCTTGATAGCCAATTGTGATAGTTTTATTTTTTTCATCTACTTTTTCTAATGTAGATATAATTCTTACAAATTTCTTGTAATATTTTGCATATGCCTGTTCTGTATTTTCACTAAATTCAATTGCCATATCAACATCTTCTGTAGTAATTGGATTGGTATTATATTTTAAAGACCATGATCCAATTTCTTTATCTCTTCTTCCTTGCGTTTGATGATACTTGATTACTTTGTATCCTAATCCATAATATTCTTTCGTCCCACCATCTTTATAGGTATGTAAAGGAATGGAAAAGAAAGGTCCTACATCATATTTTGCTACACAAATAACATCAATAGCAATCATAATCAATACTAAGATAATTAATCCAAAGAATATATTTATGATTCTTTTTGCTTTTTTATCTTTATGATTCCATATTTCTTCCTCTTCATATGCCTCATAATCATATGATTTGTCTTCTTGCTCTTCTATTTCTTCTTCTGATATTTCTTCATATGATTTTTTTATTTCTTCTTCTTTACTTGCTAAATTCATAATATCTTCCTGATAGGAAACAAATCCCTTTTTCTTATTCTTCATTTTATCACCTACATCCCCTTTTTTATGTGCATATTATAACATATATTCGATAAAATGTAAAGCATTTATACACGATTCATAAAAAAAGAAGTAATCCCGGATTACTTCTTACGATATTTTTTCTTGAAATTCTTCTTCTGTCCATATTTCTATACCAAGTTCTTGTGCTTTTTGATATTTACTACCAGGATTGACTCCTACAATTACAACTGATGTCTTTTTTGAAACAGAGTTTACTGTTTTACCTCCAAGAGATTCTATTTTTTCACTTGCTTCGTCTCTTGTAAATAGTTGAAGGGATCCTGTTAAGACAAATGTTTTTCCTGAGAAATCCACATTTTCTTCTACTTCTTGTCCTAAATAATTCATATTTATTCCTAATTCTTTTAATTCTTCTATCATTGCTTTATTATGATCTTTTGAAAAATAATTTGTAATACTTTTAGCTATAATACCTCCAATATCTGGAATTTTAACTAGTTCTTCTTCCGTTGCTTGTTCAAAAGAGTCCATAGTTTTAAAATTTTGAGCTAATATTTTAGCTGTTTTTGCTCCTACATGAGGAATTCCTAGAGCAAAGATTAATCTTTCTAGTGAATTCTCTTTACTTTTTTCAATTGCTTCTAATAAATTAGATACTGATTTATCTCCATATCCTTCTAGTCTTATTAAATCTTTTTCATGTTGTTTTAAAGAATAAATATCTGCAATATTACCTATAAATCCGAAGTTATAGAAATCTTCCATGATTCGATCGCCTAATCCATCAATATTCATTGCGTCACGAGATACAAAGTGAATCAAACTCTCTGTATGTCTTGCTGGGCATTTTTCATTTGGACAATAATAATCAACTTGTCCTTCTTTTTTTACTAGTTTTGTATGACACATTGGGCATTCTTCAATCATTGAAAAATCCTTTTCTTTTCCTGTTCTTCTTTCTTTCTTTACTTCTACTACTTCTGGTATAACATCTCCCGCTTTACGAATAGATACAATATCACCAATCTTTAATTCTTTTTCTTTTACATATTCCTCATTATGAAGTGTTGCTCTTGAGATAGTTGACCCAGCAACAATCACTGGTTCTAATACAGCATTAGGGGTGATTTGTCCTGTTCTACCAACAGTAAAAATGATATCTGTTAGTTTTGTTAATACTTCTACTGCAGGAAATTTGTAAGCAGTTGCCCATTTCGGATATTTTGCTGTATATCCTAATTTTTGTTGTTGTCTAATATCATTTACTTTTATCACTACTCCATCAATATCATATGGAAGAGAATCTCTAATCTTACCTTTTTCTTCTATAAACTCAATTACTTCTTTTATATTTTTTACTAATCTATTATTTGGATTAATTTTAAATCCTAATTCTTTCATATAATTAATTGCTTCTTCATGCGTATTTAATCCATAATCTAATGGGTTTGGTAAATGATAAATGAAGTTATCTAGTTTTCTTTTTGCTGCTACTTTAGAATCTAATTGACGAATTGAACCTGCTGCTGCATTTCTACAATTTTGAAGTAATGGTTCTCCTTTTTCTTTTCGTTTTTCATTTAACTCTTCTAGAGTCTTTTTATTCATAAAGATTTCTCCACGTACTTCAATATCTATTTTTTCTTTTAGCTTTAGGGGAATTACTTTTATCGTTTTGACATTATGAGTAATATCTTCTCCTGTAGTTCCATCTCCTCTAGTTGCTGCCCTTATAAGCTTTCCTTTTTCATAAAGAAGGGATACTGATAAACCATCTATCTTTAATTCACACATGTATTCTGGATGAATTCCTTCTTTTTCAATTCTATCATTGAATGCAATTAATTCTTGTTCAGAAAATACATCGCTTAATGACATCATTGGAATCTTGTGAGTTACTTTTTCAAATCCATCTATAATCTTTCCACCCGCATGTTGAGTGGGAGAATCTTCTCTAATCCACTCTGGATGTTCTTCTTCTATTTCAAATAGTTCTCTTAAATACTTATCATACTCTTGATCTGTAATCGTTGGATTATCTAATGTATGATAATTATAATCCGCTTCATTGATAATATCTATTAACTCATTCATTCTTTCTTGCATCATCATCATTCCTTTTCTTTATCATATCATATTTTTCTTATTAAAAAAAAGAAGTTAAAACTTCTTTTTAAACAATTTTATGATTTTCTTTATATATAGCATATCCCATTGTAGATAATCCAATTATAATACAAGAAATACTAATAATGTATATGTATATTGGAACTTCTTTAGCAGTATCAGGAGTATTTACTACCTCTTCTGAAATGCTTGTTTTTGGATTTTGCATTTCTTCCGCATTATCTTCTATATCAGATTGCACATTATTTAAATTTTCAATTAAATAGTCAATATTATCTATATTATAAAATAATATCATTTGATTGGGAACTGTATTTTCTCTTGTATATTCGTTTTCATAAAAACCTAAATAATTAAATACAAAGTTTCCTAGATCATTCTCTTCTGTTAAGGCCTTCTCATAGCTTAATTCTGGAGTGTTTGTTTCTTTATTTAAATTGATGATTGCTGCATTAAAAACTTGATGAATTGTTTGTTCCATATTCTGTTCTTCTGGTAGTTTATTATAAAACGCATTAATAAATTCTCTCATAAAATTTATATTATATATATGTTGATAAGTATTAGGATATCTAGTTATTTTATAATTTAAAGCTATTTCAGCAAGATATTTTTGCGTTTCTGTGACATTTGCTATTTCTTCTGATAGAAGTGTTTCTAATTGTTCCTTAGAAATATTTAAGTTTAAATCTATTAAAATAGAATTTGCTCCATTTAAATTTTCTTCTCTGTATTCTGGATTAATAGTATATTCACTAGATGACAATGGTATCTCTCTTGTAACTATTTCGTTTATGTAATTGTTGTGGCTTTCATCTGTTACTTCTGTTCCGCTTTCTTCTGTTTGTATTGAATAAACTCGTAGTGAAACTCCTTCTATTTGGTATTCATAATCTCCATACGTAAAGGTATTTGGCCATGTTGTTGGTTCTGCATAAACATTTGTTGTTATAAAACATATTAACAAAGTAATAAATACTATTATTTTTTTCATAGACTCCTCCTACTATTATTATATATACTTTTTTAAATAATCAAATAAAAAAAAGGAATAAGATTTATTCCTTTACTTATTCTTTACATCTCTTTCCATAAATGATATGGGTATTCTCCTGATGGATTTTCTTTTGTTTTTACAAGTTTTTTGATGGATTCTCTTACTTGAGGAGTATCTTCCTTATATGTTACTCCTATCCATTTACTGGTTGTTGGTAATACTTTTATTTTTACTTTTCCCTGTTTTATCATTTCATCTAGTACATCTGGTAATAAAAATTCACAGTCTTCCATCTTGTCTTTATTGTTTTCAAAGAATGGTATGATTTCTTCTTCTAGTTCCTTAAAAATTATTGGAGTAAGTCCAAACATCAACATGGAAACTGGTTGATCAAGTGGTACATCAAATGGTTTATCTCCATTTAGTGGTTCACAATGAACTACTTTTCCCTCTTTTTCTACTTTACTTTCAATAACGTTTGTTAGATATCCTTTTTCCTCAATACATACGCCTCTTTTTACGCTGCCTTGATCTGATAAAGTTTCTCCTATTTTATAACCTACTACACAAAAATCATCATTGTTTTTTAGGAAATCTGAAGCTTGTTTAAAGGCATCTTGCCCAAAGAAATCATCTGCCGAAATAATGGCAAAATTTTCGTGCACTTTATCTTTTGCACAAAGAATAGCATGTGCTGTACCATATGGTTTTACTCTATCTTGTGGATAATCAAATCCTTCTGGTAGAATATCATTATTTTGAAAGCAGTATTCTACTTTAATGTGTGGCTCTACTCTAGCTCCTATTGTTTCTTTAAAAATATCATAGTTTTCTTCTTTGATGATAAATACTATTTTAGTAAATCCAGCTTGTATAGCATCATAAACTGAATAGTCTAAAATAAACTCTCCATTTGGTCCCATTGGTTCGATTTGTTTTAATCCTCCAAAACGACTACCCATACCAGCTGCTAGTATTACTAGTGTTAAATCTTTATTCATTTAACTTCTCCTCTCTTTCATTTATACTTTTGATAATTTTTTATGATTTTTCATTAATTTCTTTATTCCATGTGGATGCTTAAAAGCAACACTCACTAAAGTATTAGTTACTTCTACTACTTTTCCAGTTCCAAATGTTTCATGGTAAACAAAGTCTCCTACTTGATAATCTACTTCTTCTTCCCTAAACATCTCTCCTACTTCAATCTTTTTCTCTTGTTGTTTGAATTCTTCTTGAACATTACTTTCAACTAAATCTTTTGGTATTTCACTTAAAAATCTACTGACTGGATTAATTTGTTCTTTTCCAAATAATGTTCTTCGTCTAGCATTTACCAAATGTAAATCATCTTTGGCTCTAGTAATGGCGACATACATTAGACGCCTTTCTTCTTCAACTTCTGATGACTCCATTAAAGAATTCATATGAGGGAAGATTCCTTCTTCCATTCCAATTACAAATACATGATTAAATTCTAATCCTTTGACAGAGTGCACAGTCATTAAACTAATTCTATTAGGATCATCTTTATATTCTTCAACATCACTAATTAAACTTATTTCTAATAAGAAATCTTCTAGTGATATTAATCCTTCGCGCTCTTCAAAAGTTTTTGTAATAGATTTAAATTCTTCTAAGTTTTCTAGTCTTACTTCGGATTCTAATGTCTTTTCACTTTCTAGTTCTTGTTTCATACCAGATGCATCTAATACTTTATCAATTAATTCTGTTAGAGTTAAGTCAACTGACACTTCTTTTAGTTTTTCAATTATTTTTTTAAACTCTAGTTCTTTTCCACTTGTAATGACTTCATAAATACTTAGTCCTACTTCATCTGCTCTTCTTGTTAAGTTTTCGATAGTTTTTAAACCTATTCCTCTTTTAGGAGTATTAATAACTCTTAGTAAAGAAACATTATCTTTTGAGTTATGAATTAATCTTAAATAAGCAATTAAATCTTTAATTTCTTTTCTAGAATAGAAATAAAAACTTCCAATTACACGATATGGCATGTTTTCTTTTAGCATTTCTTCTTCCACTACACGGGACTGAGCATTAGTTCTATAGAGAATTGCTATATCTTTGTAATCTACTCCTCTATGAGTTAATTCTTTTATTTTACGAATAACATATTGGGCTTCATCTCTTTCATTGTAAGCTCGGTAATATTTTAGTTTTTCTCCTATTCCTCTAGCTGTCCATAAGTTCTTATCTTTTCTCTGCTTGTTATTTTTTATTAAATGATTAGCAGCATCTAGTATATTACTTGTTGAACGATAGTTTTGTTCTAAGAGAATTGTTTTTGCATCTTTATAGTCTTTTTCAAAGTTCAAGATGTTTTTATAATTTGCTCCTCTAAAACTATATATACTTTGAGAGTCATCTCCAACACAAGTTATTTTTCTATTTTTTTCACTTAATAATTTCGTTAAAATATATTGAGCTTGATTTGTATCTTGATACTCATCAATTAATATATATTGATATAAATCTTGATATTTTTTTAATACATCAGGATTCTTTTTAAATAATTCAATTGGTAATAGTAATAGATCATCAAAGTCTACTGAATTGTTTCTTTGTAGTTTTAATTCATATTTTTTATAGACTTCATAAACTACTTTTTCGTAATCACTAATTGCAAATCTTTCATATGCTTCAGGTGAAGTCATTTCATTTTTACAACTACTTATCTTATTACGAATAGCCTTAGGACTATATACTTTAGGATCATAACCCATGTCTTTAATAATTTTCTTTACTACTGTTAGGGAATCATCACTATCCATAATAACAAAGTTTTTATCATATCCTAGTGTTTCAAAATTATCTCTTAATAATTTTAAGCCAAAGCTATGAAAAGTTGATACTTGTAGTTTTTTAGCTAGACTTCCTATTTGAATGAAAAGTCTATCTTTCATTTCTTTGGCTGCTTTATTGGTAAAAGTGATGGCGAGGATGTTATAAGGACTAACTCCTTCTTCTTCAATTAAATAAGCTATTTTGGTAGTTAGAGTTTTTGTCTTACCTGCTCCTGCTCCTGCTATTATTAAAAGAGGTCCTTCATTATATAAAACTGCTTCTTTTTGTCTATCATTTAATTCTTCTAAATTCATATTATCTACTTCCTGTCTTTTTTTATTATACAGGAATTTAAGATAGAAAACAAATTAAAAGAATTATCAAAACTACTTTTATCATTGATAATTCTAACTTTTTGGACAAAATAAAAAATTTTGCGAATAATTCTATAGAATATACGTTTTAGATGTTTTCCTTTCATGGGGTTCGGTTACTCTATGAAAGGAGGGA
>CAMYXG010000059.1 GCA_947303225.1 uncultured Caryophanales bacterium
ATACAGTAGAAATGATTTGTACTTCATTTTTAAATCCTTCTGGGAATAATGGTCTCATTGGACGATCAATCATACGTGCAGCTAGGGTTGCTGCTTCACTTGGACGTCCTTCTCTTTTAATAAATCCACCAGGAATTTTTCCAACAGAATATAGTTTTTCTTGATAATTCACTGTTAATGGAAAAAAATCTGATAGTAGATTTGCTGTTTTTGAAACAACAGCAGCCGTTAACACTACTGTATCATTATATCTAACTAATACTGCTCCATTTGCTTGTTTTGCCATCTCACCATGTTCTACAATGATTTTTCTACCATGAAAATCTAATTCAAATATTTTCTTTTTACTTTTCATTTTTTACCTCACACTTCTAAAAAAAATAGACACGAAAAAATGTGTCTACTTTCTTAATCCTAATTTTTTAATAACCTCGCGATAGCTCTGGATATCTTTCTTTGCTAAGTATTTTAACATACTTCTACGTTGACCAACTTTTCTAAGAAGACCTCTACGTGAATGATAGTCATGAATATGTACTTTTAAATGATCTGTTAATTCATTAATTTCTTGAGTTAAAATAGCAATTTGAACTTCTGCAGAACCAGTATCTTTTTCATTCTTAGCAAACTCTTTAACGATTTTTGCTTTTTGTTCTTTTGTTAAAGCCACGTTTTACACTTCCTTTCTTTTCATCCACCATTACTAAGCAGAGAGTCGGAAAATCTCTCTTCCTGGTAAAGGTAATATTTTCCCTAATAATGGGAATTAAATGTATTATACAATTAATTCTTTGATATTGCAAGGCTTTTTAACACATTTGTTTATTTAAATCAACAGGATTGCTTAATGTTTTTTCAATATCAATAAATGGATAATAAAATTTTCCTTTTCCAGTTGCACGGTATATTCTTGCGTATGTTCCGTAAACTACTTCGTGATGGGTAATAGTTGGATACCTATCTTCACTATAAGATGCTTCATACATATCTCCATTGGAATTTGGAAATTTTTCTTTTACTAATTCATTTCCTACATATATCATAACATGATAAGAATACTGTTCTAGAAAAATGACATCACCTGGTTCACAAACTGAGTCATATCGTTCTCCTGCTTTTAGTCTTGCTACTAAGTTCCATTTTTCTTCATTCTGAGTCAGATAATCTAATGCAAGATACTGACTTCCTGAATCAAAGTCAGGATCAACTGTTGCTCTTACTATTCCCGCTACTGCTTGTGCACATGAAGCATATGCATTATTGTTATTAATTCCTTGCTTTCGACTATGATTATTATCGTCGTGAGATGGATATTTTCCAATTGTCTCATCCATTATTTTAAAATAATTATATAATCTCTCGTCATTTTTTTTACACCATGCTCCATTTTCTTTATTTGACTTTGGTGTATGTATGGACTTTTCTGGAGTTGCTGTTGGAACAACTCGTATAGCAAGCTTTGCTGTTTCTAATCCAGTATTCCCTGTTCCATTCTCGTAGGAATTGGAATCATAAATTATTTTCTTTTTCTTTTTACCTGAAGGGATATATTTAGGTATCATGATTTTACTTTCAGTATTATTCCAACAAGTGCTAATGTCTGTTTTTTCTCCTACCATATACATTGTTACATTTACCATTACAGGAATAAAGAAAACTATAATTGCTGACAGAAATTGATTAAACACTTTTTTTAAATCTTTTTTTTTCTTCCGGATTCTTAACCATTTTAATAAAAGAAATACTTCCCCATATTATTAATAAAATAGGTACAATCATCTGAATAAAAAATAATATATTCTTAGTGACATGAATTATTACTACTAGTGATGGTGCATTACATTGATTCATTATTCTACTCCTTATGTTTTTTACTAAATAATGATTGATTATGCTTACATATAATCTTCATTTCATATCAATTATATCATATTTTTCTTTCTTTATTTTTGTTTTTATGATATCTTTAGAATGGTGATGTTATGATAGATCAAATAATAGAAAGGTATCCTAAAATATGGTTACTTATTCGGAGTGTATTAGTCTTTATTCTATTTTGGACTAGTGCTTATTTACAATATATTCCTATTCGATTATTCCATATCGATTATCATTCTACTAGTAAAGTAATTCAAGTTTTTTTATCTACTTATTCGAGTGCTGTACTATTTTTTATTTTTTTATTTGTTTATTGGGATGATATTAAAAAAGAATATAAAAAATTTCGCAAGCATCTTGTTGAAAACATGGACATTGGAATACGGTATTGGTTTATTGGATTAATTATTATGATGGTGTCCAATATTGTCATTACTTATTTCTTAAAAGCAGGCGGTGCAGGTAATGAAAAAATAGTACAAGATATGCTAGAAGCAATTCCTTGGCTAATGATCATTGATGCTGGTATATTAGCTCCATTTAATGAAGAGATTGCTTTTCGAAAAACATTAAAGGATATTTGTACTAATAAATGGGTATTTGCTCTTCTTTCATTTTTATTATTTGGAGGAGCTCATGTGTTAGGAAATGCTACTCAATTGGTTGATTGGCTTTATATTATTCCTTATGGTGCCTTGGGTGGTGCTTTTGCCTTAGCTTATTACGATACAGACACTATTTTTACTTCTCTTTCACTTCATATGTTTCATAATATAGTTTTAGTTTTATTAGCTGTATTTGTATTATAAAAAAAAGAATCCATCATTTGGTTTCTTATTTTTTTGCTTGTTTTAATTTTTCATATACTTTAGTGGATCCATCTAATAAGTCTAATTTATCGTCCAAATCTCCTTTTACTAAACCACTATTGATAAGATTTGTAAGTGAATCTAAACTACATTCCATAACTGGTTGATCTGAAATATTAAATAGATAGCTTTCTTTTGATAAATCTGCTGTTTGAAGCATTTCTGCTGCAAAGCGCTCATTTTCAAGTAAATATTCTAAATATAAATCAGGGGTTATTTGTACTTTTCTTCCTGATATTCCATGTTTTGGATTTAAAATGATAATAGATTTTCCTTCTATATCTTTACGTTTTATTACATGAACAGAAGCATTGGTAAAGATTCCATCTATATATTGTTTCACTAATTCATAATTTTTCTCTTTTTCATCAAACGTTTTAGGTGGTGTTCTTCTTAATACATAACTTCCACATTCATATATTAATCCCTTTTTTGGAGAAAACCATGTAAGAGGACCTTCTTTCGTGATTACTTGTTCATCTTCGTCTATTTTTTTCATTTCTTTTAGACGAAATAGTGCAATTCGACTATAAATTGGTTCAAAATTATAAATTTGAATGGTTCCATTATTTACTCGAAATATCTTATTATTTTTGTTATGATTTGCTTTCATTTTTTCCTCCTTTCTTTCCAGAAAAATTATTATAACATATTTTTTTTATTTTTCATAATAAAAGTCAACATTTTTAATCTGTTGACTTTTCTTTACCCCTAGCGATTTTCTTGTCTATATAAGAAATGGGAATACATAGTATTGTTTGAATTCCTAATGTTATAAAATATCCTTTCCAATAAGTATCTAATATAATCATATTTAAATAGATTAATGTATAGAACATATAATATATAATTAGTGAAAATATATAAGTCAGTAGTATTAATAAAAATGGTGATTTTGTATTATTTAGTAAAAACATATAAATAGTTAAGTTGATAAACTGACTGATTACATAACCACAAAACTCTCCTGTAAGACTTGAAAGAATCATTCTTTCTCCTAAAGCAAAAGATATGACTGCTACAAAGCATACAAATAGTACTCCTGATATTGAAATAGCTGCGATTGTTTTTTTATAATCATACTTTTTTGTTATATAGTTTGCTAGTAAATAGATTAATGGAAGAAGAAATATCGCATAAGTCAATCGAACTCCTGATAATGAGAAAGTATAAGTTTTTAATGACTCTAGTAATATGACTAATGTTGTTAGTAGTAAAATATACATCCAACAATCATTATAGATTGGTTCTTCTTTCTTTTTTCTATTTTGCATAAAACCACCTCTTACTTTATATTGATTATTTTAACATGAAATAAAGAAATAGAAAAGTATTACTTTCCTATTTCTTTTGATTTAATTTCTTCCATAATTTGGTCGATATGTTCTCCATAAGCAATTGACGTATCATATATGAATTTTAATTC
Organism: uncultured Caryophanales bacterium; assembly: GCA_947303225.1. GTDB lineage: Bacteria > Bacillota_I > Bacilli_A > RF39 > UBA660 > UBA3789. Next base: position 4,174 of record CAMYXG010000059.1, read on the forward strand.
TGGAGTATGTCTTACTTCTACTCTTTCTGCTAATTTTTTACGAATGAAGGGAGCAGCTTTTTTTAATGCTTCTTCTATAGCTGTTCTTTTTTCACTATCTAGCATTGTAAAAAATACTTTTGCATAACTTAAATCACTGGATGTTTCTACTCCTGTAATGGTAATCATTTTTAGTTCTTGATTTTTCACTTCACGCATGATAATCATACTGATTTCTTCTTGAAAAGCATGATTTAGTCGTTCTATTTTAATACTTGCCATACTATCTTTCAATTTCTACTAATTCGTAGACTTCTATGATATCTCCTTCTTTATAATCTTGACAATTTTCTAGAGTAATACCACAATCCATATCTTTTTTTACTTCTTTTACTACGTCTTTTTCATGTTGAAGAGTATTAATTGCTCCATTATATACTATAATATCATCTCTTATGATACGTGCTTTACTATTATGTTTGATATTTCCACTTGTTACATGACATCCTGCAATTAATCCAACTTTAGAAAATTTAAATAGTTGTCTTATTTCGGCTGTTCCTATTACTTTTTCTTCAAATTCAGGATCTAGCATTCCTTTCATTGCTTTTTCCATATCTTCTACTACTTTATAGATAATATCATATGTTTTAATCTCGATTCCATATTGTTTTGCTGTATCTACTGTTGCATTTGAGGCACGCACATTAAATCCAATGATTATTGCGTTGGATGCACTTGCTAAAACGACATCACTTTCTGTTATAGCTCCAACTCCTCCACGAATAACAGATACTTTTACTCCTTCAACATCAATTTTTTCTAAAGCATTTTTTACTGCTTCTAAGGAACCATTAACATCTGCTTTCAATACTACCTTAATTTCTTTTTGTCCTTCTTTTATTTTTCCAAATAAATCTTCTAATGTCATACCACTAAAGTTTGTATCTTGCTCTCTAGAACGAAGGGCTCTTTCGGTAGCAATCTCTTTTGCTTGTTTTTCAGATTCAAAAGCCATGAATTTATCCCCGGCACTTGGTACTTCTGAAATACCAGTTACTTCTACTGGAGTAGATGGTCCTGCTTCTACAATATTTTGACCTTTATCATTTTTTAGTGTTCTTACTTTTCCTGCATAGTTTCCAATTACAATTGGATCTCCTAGTCGAAGAGTTCCATTTTGAATTAATAAGGTGGCAATTGAACCAACCTTAGAATCTTTTCTTGCTTCAACTACTGCACCTGATGCATAACGTGATGGATTCGCTTTATATTCTTGCATTTCTGCTACTAAAAGGATATTTTCTAATAAATTTTCTACTCCTTCACCAGTAGCTGCTGAAATCTTATTGACAATTATATCTCCACCCCATTCTTCTGGAGTAAGACCATTTTCTACAAGTCCTGTCATTACTCTTTCAATATTTGCTTCTGGCTTATCTATTTTATTAATCGCAACAATGATTGGTACTCCAGCTGCTTTAGCATGATCAATTGCTTCTTTTGTTTGAGGCATGATTCCATCGTCTGCAGCAACGATAATAATAACAATATCAGTTATTTGAGCACCTCTTGCACGCATTTCTGTAAATGCTGCATGTCCTGGAGTATCAATAAATGTAATAACTTTGTCATTACAAGTAACAGAATAGGCTCCTATTGCTTGAGTAATTCCACCTGCTTCTCCACTAACTACATTACTATTTCTAATATAGTCTAAAAGAGTTGTTTTTCCATGATCAACGTGACCCATAATCGTTACAACAGGTGGTCTTTCTTGTAAATCTTCTTCTCTATCTTCAATTTCGTAACTCTCAAAGTTAGAAATATCTGCTGTTTCTTCTTTCTTTAATACTTTGTTGTAGTCTGTCACAATAATCTCCACGGTGTCATAATCAAGTGACTGATTTACAGATGCCATTACTCCTAATCCCATGCATTTCTTCACTAGTTCTACCGGAGCTATTTCCAATAGATTTGCTAAATCAGTAACCGTCATTCCTTCTTTATATAGAATTACATTTTCATCTTGAGGAGTTTCATTACTTTGTAATTTTTCACGATGTTTATAAATCTTTTTTCTTTCTTTTAAGAATTCTTTTTTATTATCTACTTTTTTTGCTTGTTTATTTTGTTTTACCTTTGTAAATGATGTAGTATCCTCTAAATCAATTTTTGTATTATAAGCTAATTCCTCAGCTTTATCCTCAACCTCTTCTTCTAATCTTCTTTCTTCTTGCTCCTCTATATTTTCTTCATCACTTTCTTCTTCCAAGGCATTATCTAATAGTGTAATACTTACATCATCTAATAATGTATTTTCATCTTCGTATTCAATGCCAATTTCATTACATAAAGCTTTAATCTCTTCTAATGTTTTTCCTACATCTTGTGCATAATCTTCCATGGTCATCATGAAGACTCACCTCACTTTTCTATTATATTCTTTATTTCTTCATATACACTGTCCTCTATTTCACATTCTAGTCTTTTTTCTAATATTTTACTTTTTTTTGCACTTTCTAACACACTTAAATCCTTTTTGATATAAGCTCCTCTTCCATTACTTTTTCCTGTTTCATCTACTAAGATATCTCCTTCTGGAGTTCTTACTACTCTTAGTAATTCTTTTTTAGGAAGAGATTCTTTTGTAACAACGCAAGTTCTCATTGGTATTTTTTTTGTTTTCATAAAAACCTCTATCTAAAATTAATTCCTGCTTCTCTTGCTTGTTCTGTCGTTTTTATATCTATCTTTTTGAATTTTGTTAAACGTGTGGCTAGACGTGCATTTTGTCCTTTTTTACCAATTGCTAGAGAGAAATTATCTCCATCTGCAATTACCATTGCTTCTAATTTCTTTGGATCTGTAATTGCTACTGTTAAATCCTTTGCAGGAGATAATGCATTTTCAATAAACACAGCTGGGTCAGAATCATAACGAACAACATCTAATTTTTCTCCATGTAATTCTTCTATAATTCTAGCAATTCTGCTTCCTTTTTCTCCAATACATGCACCTATTGGATCTACATTAGGATTTTC
>CAMYXG010000060.1 GCA_947303225.1 uncultured Caryophanales bacterium
AAAAAGTATTACTACTTTATACATTCTGTTTTTCTTTGATACATTTACAGGTAACATTAAAAAAACACAAACTGTTAAATAAATTAACGATGCAATTTTATGACTGGAAAAGGAAAATAATAATAAAAACGAAAAAAGCATTGGTAAACCAATATATACATCTTTCATTTCAATATATTTTCCTAATGTCTTTTTAATACTTGGTATTGTTATATACATTAATCATCTCTCCCTCTATATCTTCTACGATACATACTTCTAGCTGGTACAACATTTGATACGGCTGAAGAAAGTGATTCTCGACCTGCATTCATCATTCCAGAACCAAATCTTGATAATGCACCTCCACCTTTTGATTTATTATTTGCTGAAGTGATACTAGATTTAGCTTGCATGTAATCTCCAACCATTTTAAGATTACTTCCTATTCCCATTGGGGAATTATCTCCACCCATTTTGGATCCGAATGAAGACATTGCTTTTCCTACTTTTCCTACTGCACTATTTCCGACACCGCCAACTTTATCTGCACCTTTAGCAATAGCACCAGCACCCATTAAGCCAGCACCACCAATTCCTAAAGCTCCAGTAGTTGCAATTGCACCCATGCTTTGACCAAAGCCCATCATAGCCATTAATTGTTCTCTTCCAGAATTTGCTGAAACATTTCCACCAATAAATCTATTTACTACTTGAGAACCAGTTAATAAGAATGAACCACATCCAATATATAAAATACATTTAATAACAATATCTTTAAATCCATTACTAAAGAATGTAGTTTCATTTATTTGTCCCATAACGATAGCAGTTAATGAAATAATTAGCATTATGACAGCACCCTGCAAGACTAATGAAACTAATTGTTGTATAACCGCACTCCTTCTTTCTTTATTACCAACTGATGTAGCAAAAATTACTGGACTTATAACAAATAAAAACAAGAATTCTATTTGTCTTCTTGCTAGCATCATTCCACTAAAAAATAAAGAATATAAGAAAAAGCCACCAACAATAATAGCCAGTATCCAATTTATTGAATACTTATAATCTTTTTTATTAGGCAGAATAAATCTATGAGATGTTACATATTTATCGTTATACATTTCTTTTCCATGGAATGTACCATTCGAAACATTTTTAGAAATATTCTCACCTTTAAATTCATCAGATTCTTTATACCCTTCTGAATAATCAATAAACATAGTAAGCATTGAATCTGATATTGTAACTTTATTACTTGAAAAAATATTCGAAGTGAATCCAGCTAATTTAATTGAAAATGTTGATGCCTGCACAAATAAAAATGTACTTAATAGAATCAACATTCCACATTTTATAATCTCTTTAACTATTCCTTCCGTACTTGCACTTTCATCAGGATCAATTATCTTTTTTGCGAATCTTGTAATTGCAAATAATCCCAAAAGAGTTAATGCAATTGCAATTACACCTTTTTGAAATTTAATAAAATTGTTATCCCCAGATACAGAATTAATAATATCAAAAGCATTTAGTCCTTTTAAAATATCAAAAAGCGAATCAATTAAATTATAAATAAAATGGATTACACCCCATCCTAATGTTCTTAATAAATCTAATGCTTTTAATAACATCTATTCACCTCCTAGAATAAGTCTATAATTAGATTTACAATTGAAATCGCAAGAATAATTCCAACTATACCAAACATAGTTTGTATTATTCTTTGTTTTACTCTTGGCTTTTGATCAACATCGACAACAGCATATAAAATGAATCCTACGATTAATGAAACACCAGCTGCGGCAATACCAACTCTTAAAGCCCATGTAGAAAATGTTTGAATAGCTTTGATAATTGAATCAACATTATATCCACCACCTTCTAAATGTTCGATTTTCATAACAGTAACTAAATTTCTCATTTAATCTCCTCCTTATTAAAATTAAGATAAAAGCAAAGAAGGTGTGTTATAAAACTCTTTTCTTTGCTTAAATCGTTTATAATTACATATCTAAATCATCGTCTGATTTTTCTGGTGCTTTAGATGATAAGAAAGTTACTTTTTCAGCTACAATTTGAGTTGATTTTTTCTTTTCACCATCTTCAGTTTCATAAGTGTTAGTTTCAATTTTTCCTTTAACACCTATAATGTCACCTTTATGACAATATTCAGTTGTATTTGTTGCTATACTATTCCATAATACGCAATCAACGAAATCAGTATCGTATTCACCGTTTTCATTTTTATAAGCTCTTGGAACTGCAACTGTAATAAAAGTTCTATCTTTTCCAGATTCTGTTTTTTCAACTTCTGGATCTCTAACTAATCTTCCTACTACAACTACTTGATTCAACATACTACACCTCCTCTCATTTATTTTTTAAATATATATTGAATCTCGACATCACCTCCTTTAATGAATTACAAACTATTTACTATTTGTTTTTAAATATCTTTTATCCCCATCACATAATTCTTCTATGTTTTGTTCAATTGTTTGCCAAATATCAAGTAAAGTGTCGTAGCACTTTTGATATTTTCTTTTTTTGTTTTTAGGAATAAATTCTTCATAGTTACTCAAGTCTTCAATTACCAATCCAATATGGTCTTGAAATTCTCCGAGTTCTTGTAATTCTAAAAGTGTTAATTTATCTAGTTTTTTCATAATTCAAAATCTTCCTCCTCATCATTTAACCAATCATAATCATCATCACTTTCATAAATGGAATCAGGCATATTTTTAAATTTATTAATATTAAAAATAAAAGAATTTTTAAAATAACCAAATCTGTTTGATATTTCATTATTATTTTCATCTTTAAAATCTCTTTCTTTAGTTTTCAAAATAATGTAATTAGTCATATTAAATAAATCTCTATAGTCATTACCTTCCAAAAGTAAATCTTCAAATAATTGATCAAATAAAAAAGAACTAGCATCATCATCAGATATATAGTTCCTTCTAATTAATTCCTTAGTTAAAATATTATGTTTAATTTGTTCACCAGAATCTTCTGGTGTTTTATCTATTTTATCTTTTTTATTATTATTATTTTGTTCTTTGGGTTTCACCGTCTCCGGTCTCACCGATGCGGTAAAGCCGTCTCCGGTTAATTTACTCATTTCAAGCCATTTAGGGTACGGTAAATAATAAACTGAATATTTATACTTAAAATGTCCTTTCGTGTCTCTATATTCATCTATTGATATATATTGAGCCTGTTTTAATTCATTTAAAGTACTCTTAATCATATCTCTACCATCTTTTGATAAAGTTACTAATCCGTTTATTGAGTAATCCCAATCTTTAGGAAGACTAAGCATTAATGATAAAAGCCCTTTTGCTCTGATAGATAAGTTTTTATCTTGTAAGTGATAATTCGACATAACTGTATATCCAGTAACACCAAATATTTGAAAATCAGTTACACTCTCATTCATATTAGTCTCCTTTCATAAAAAAAAGACTATTTCTAGTCTTCTATTATTTTCATTTCTAATTCAGTATCATTTGTAATTTTAAGTTTGTATTTAGTTTCTAAAATAGATTTGATGATTTCATAATCACAATCTTCTTTACCATAATCACATAAATAAGTACATGCACTATTGATTATTCCTGAAATATTTTCTCGCCATAAAGCTGATTCATGAAATCCTTCTGCAAAATAGAAAGCAATAAATTCATTTAAGATATTATTCTTAATATATTCATCAACTTTTCTATCAAATGGAACTACTACTTTTTCAAATTCTTTATCAGTAATATCTCCCATATCTGTTCTGATCATAATACACCTCCTAATTAATAATATAACGATAATTAGTAATACAAAAATGTACAACTAGTATACATTTTATATTTGTTTTGCTATTATCACTATTTGTTTATTTGTATTATGCCTGCATGTAATTAATGTTAATGTAGTTGTATTTTTTTCTTTACTTATTTCTGCATATCCATTTTTTTCAATATCATATATATCAACTACTTTATATTTATATGAGTTAAAATTATAATCAATTATTATTAAATCATCGATATCTAATCTATTTAAATTTCTAAAATACGAAATTCTAGCTGTACCAGAATGTCCGGCAATAATCATATTACCGTTATTAACATCCGGCATGTCTGAACCTTTAACAATTTCTAAATTATAATTGACATTATTTAAATAACTGTTTGGATCAACTAGTCCCCTCTCTAAATTAATTTTAGGAATTTTTAGTATTGCAATATAATTGATTTTCTTTTGTTCTTTAACTACTTCTATTTTTTCTGGTTCTTCAGTTGAAACAGTTTCTTCAATATTATAATATTCTTCAATTGCTTGTTCTTCTTTGTTCTCTATTTGTTTATTTAAATAGTAATCTTTTACTATAATAAATAATCCAGATAGAAAGATTAAAGAGCCGATTATTATTAACCAGCTCTTATTTTTTCTTTTTGATTTTTCCATATATTATCACACCAGTTCCAATAAGCATTAAAGTAATACCACTAATTAACAATTCTTTTGTATCATTAGCTTCAGTATTTGGTACTTTAACAATTTGCTTATCTTTCATAATAGATTTTACTACTTCTCCATCTTCTTTAATTTCAAAATACATTTTTTCAGGATTTAATTCATATCCTTCTGGTGCTTCTTTTTCTAAAATATAGTATTTTCCATATTTTAGTTTTTCTATTGTTATAATTCCATTCTCATCAGTTCTTCCAGAGAATACTAATTCATCATTTTCAGTATATATTTCTATTAATGTATTTGGTAATGGATTATCATTTGAAAAATCTAGTTTTGTAAATTCTAGTTTTCCAGTAATATCTTCATCTTTCATTGTTGATTTAATTACTTCACCATTTTCTTTTATTTCAAATGGCATTTTTTCGTCATTTAGTTTATATCCTTCTGGAGCTTCTTTTTCTAAAATATAATATTTTCCTTGTGGCAATCTTTCAATAACGATTTTACCTTCTTCATCAGTTCTTCCAGAGAATACTAATTCATCATTTTCAGTATATATTTCTATTAATGTATTTGGTAATGGATTATCATTTGAAAAATCTAGTTTTGTAAATTCTAGTTTTCCAGTAATATCTTCATCTTTCATTGTTGATTTAATTACTTCACCATTTTCTTTTATTTCAAATGGCATTTTTTCGTCATTTAGTTTATATCCTTCTGGTGCTTCCTTTTCAAGAATATAGTATTTTCCTTGAGGAAGTCTTTCAATAACAATTTTACCTTCTGAATCTGTTCTACCACTAAATACTAATTCATCATCTTCTGTGTAAATTTCAATTAAAGTGTTTGGAAGAGTTTTAGATTCAGATATATCTGTTTTAGTAAATTCTAATTTACCAGTTTTTAATATATTTAAAATGGCTTCTGAATAAAATATAGTTGGTGTATATTGATCTTTATATACTAATTCAGCTTCGTATGTATTTTCATCTAAAACATAATTATCTAGTGTTTCAATTTCTTTTACATAATACTTTCCTAGATACAATTCATCAAATACAATTTTACCTTCACTATCAGTAAGTTTTTCTACTACTAATGAATCTTTTGTATAAACTGTTTTACCATTCCATACTATATCTTCTTTAGCATATAATCCAAATTTAATTCCTTCTAATGGTTGAGTTTTAAATTCAAATCCATTTTCTGTAAGTTCTGCTACTTCACCAGTTTTTTCTATATTGATTTCACCTTTTACTCTTGTATTTTCAAAATCAGTATCGAAAATTATTCCATATTCAGAATCTGTTCTTAATTTTGATTCTTCATCAATAGTGAATTCATGTGATTGATTATTCCATAAATAACCATCAATAACTTGATCTACTTCCTCTAATCTATAAGTTCCTGTCATTAATGGATAAGCTGTAGTAAATTCACCTTCTGAATCAGTTTCCCATTCACATATAGTTGTTTTATTAGGATATGTTATAGTTTGACATACATAATCATTTTTATTAACATCAAATATTTTGAATTTAATGTTACTTCTCTTAATTACTTCTTTTGTTTCAGAATCTATTTTTACTACTCTTAACTTTGCTGTTATAGGAGCATTTGAAATTACTTTTTTAACTACATCTCCAGTCTCTTTAACTTCAATATTGAAATCTGTTATTTTTTCATGACCTTTAGTTGTTGTTAATTGTTTAACTGTATATGTTCCATATGGTAAATTAAAACTAAATAATCCTTGAGAATCTGTTGTTACCTCTTTTACTAAAACATCACTATTATTATATATACCAAACTTAACTCCAACTTCTGGTTCCATTATTTGAGTTTCAGCACTAGCATATACTTTTGTAAATTCAAAATCTCTTCTAATTACTTGTTCATATACTTTAACCTCAGGATTTAAATTATCTTCAGTTATATTAAAATAATATTTTGTACTATCTAATCTATATCCTGTAGAAGCTTTTTCTTCAAGTAAATAATATCTACCTAAGCTTGGTAAATAATCTGATGTATTTCTGCCTTCATTATTTGTAGTTACTGTACCCACCTTTGTTCCGTCTTCTTTATATATACCATATACAGCGCCTCCTAAAGTTGCTTCTCCTTGCGGTGTTGTTGTATTGGTTTCCATATCAGTTTTAACAGGTGTAACACGACCACCTATTATAGTAATATTTAGTTTACTATAAACTGGATCATAATTTCCAACACTCATGACATTTTGAGAATTTGGATTTATATATACAAGTGGTGGTATTTCATATTTAGTACTTTTCTTTTCTAATTGTATCTCACCATTACCAATGTTTGTTGCAGTAACAACTAATTGATTTCCATTAATTGATGCAGAAACATTTTTTGTATTAGATACTTTAAAATTTTGTAATACATTATTTGAATCATCTAATGTAATAGAATTTCCAATTGGTAAAGTAACATTACTTTGTAAATTTGGTCTTCTATAATGATTTGCAACTAATTGTTCCATTTCGGCTATTTCACTTTCAAATTTAGATATTCTATTACCATTTAATTTGTCAGTAAAATAAATATCTGCATCAGGTCTAACAGTTCTCCAAATCATTACTTGAGTAATAGCATACCATTTTTGATCTGAATGATCAATTCCATTTTCATTATAT
>CAMYXG010000061.1 GCA_947303225.1 uncultured Caryophanales bacterium
GTCTTTTTCAAATAAAAAAGTAGATTCGTTGATGCTCTTAAATACAATATATTATATATTAATAATTACAGATAATTATAAGGATTATTTGGGCAAAATAATTTATGTAAAAAATTCAAAAGACTTATCATCAGCAGATACGACATTTAGTCAGGATATAAATCGCTTTTATGTCAAAAAGAAGTATTCAAGAATCAAAAAATAAAAAATCGGATTATCCGATTTTTATTTTCTTATAAATTGTCTATCTTTGTATTTATAACTGCAATTTGTTTGCAGATGGCCACGGGTAAATTTCATACCTACAACAACAGTATCGGTTAGTTCATTAATGCCAATCCATTCTGGAAAACTGTGTTCCATGTCAGTCACTAGCATAATAGCTGGTAATATTTCATCCTTTGAACATTCAATCTCTGCAGTTTCTTCTTCTAACATATCGTATATAGCTAGGGTATATGATTCGTTATAGTTTTTTTCTAAATACTTTTTAATTTCTTCAAAACTTTTTTGACCATATGATAGTTTTAATTCTTTCATAATAATACCTCCTTATTAGTCATATTATATCATTAATCACGATATTTTAATCAATAAATCTCTTTTTGCGGTCTCTATATTCAACGCTAGTTTACCTACAGTATCATCCTTATTTTTTTGATTTATAAAATAAAGCAAAAAAATACAATTTTGAGACCTTAGGCTCAAAATTAGAAGATGAAACTACAGGTGCATCTTCCCATACATAAAAACTATTTGCTTTTTCTTAAAAACTTTGTTATACTAAAAGCGTAATAAATCAATTAGTTATTCGCGTTTTATTACCGGGACACTCTATAGTGGGGTTAATAATGATAAGAACCTTAGAATCTCATCATGAATAACAAATTTAACACAAAATTTTTGTGGTAGATTTTGTCGTTCATGAAAGGAGGTTCTTTTTTAATACCACAGTAATATAGAAAGAAGGTAAATTATGAAACAAATAGAAGAAAAAGAGTATTATGAAGAAATAAAAGATTGGGATTTCTCAAAATTTGAAATTGAAAGTGAAGTATTAACTGATTGGGATTTATATGAAATATTAAATGGAGTCGCAACAAAAAAATCTAGAATACTAGATTTAGGAACTGGTGGGGGAGAAAAAGTATTAGAATACTATCCAGATTGTGAAGAAATACTTGGTACTGATTTATCAGAAGGAATGATAGAAACCGCTAATAGAAATTTAAAAGAAAGTGGTAGAAGTAATATAACATTCCGTTTAATGGATAATCTAAACATGGATGTACCGGATGATTACTTTGATATTGTAGTTGCGCGTCATACACCAACTGATCCAAAACAAATAATAAAATGTTTAAAAAAAGGTGGATACCTTTTAATACGTGGAGTAGACAAAGATGATTGCTGGAGTTTAAAAATGGCATTTGGAAGGGGACTTGCATACGATGATTCTAAACCAATAAGCATAATAGATTATGAGAATGTATTAAATGCAGGCTTTAAAGATGTAGAACTAGTTCCAATACATGAAAGAGAATATTTTAAAAATGAATATTTATTTAAAGCATTCTTAAGAAAAGTACCAATCATAGATGATTTTAGTTGTGATAATAAAGATTATTATTCAAAAGATTTAGACGAAGAAACATTAAATCATTACATAAGTGAAAACACTTACAATGGAAAAATAAGACTCTTAAGACGTTATTATGGAATAACAGCAAGAAAGGATTAATTATTAATCCTTTTTGTGTTACTAAGTATTAATCTTTTTTATTGCTAATAAAAAACTATTATGTTATAATAGTGGACAATTTAAGGGAGAATTTATGGAAAACAGAAATTATAGAGTTAATATAAAAAATATATATGTAGGTAATTTACTGGGTGGTATAAATCCTAGTAAGATAGTTACAACTAGTAGAGTTTGTTATCTTGAAGAAAGACTTAAAAAAAGATTTATGTCAAATAGAACATATATGTTAGATAAGATGCAAAAACATTTAGAATACAATGGTGATGGTTACTGTGAAATTGGAGATTATGCTTTTCGTAGAAATATGTTATTCACATTAGATGGAAATAGACATGCAGATGATTTATTATATGATTCACCACATTATCCAGTATTAAATATAAGCCCTGATGAAGATTGTTTAAAATCAACTATATTTATTGCTAATGAAACATATGAGTTATATGAATTATTAAAATATTTTGGTTATCCAGAAGAGCTTGGATATGATGATATATTAAAAATTAGAAATACATTTTTTAATTGTGATTATGTACTAGATAATTCTTCAATGTATGGTAGAGAAGAAACAGAAATGTTTGGTAGTCCGCTTTCTGTGTTTGATTCTCATGGATATTGCAGAGGATTTAATAGACCAATAGGAAATAGTGCTTTCCCAGAAAGTTATTTCTTTATGTTACTTCATAATAACGATCGCTTTATTGCTGATTATAGTAGAAAAGTTGAAGGCGATGCTCCATACTTTGGAGAAGTGGTTGATAGATTTAAGCCTTGTGATGAAGAAGGTATAGTTAAAAGTTTAGGAACTATTAAATAGAGATTGTTGGTGATACTATGAAAGATAGAAATTATAAAGTTAATATAAAAGATATATATGTTGGGGATGTATGTGGTATAGATCCTAGTAAAATAAAATTTGCTAAAGATGGTGCCTATATGTGTTTTGTAAAACCAGAAGAAAAAGGCTTTCGTCTTTGGTATATAAATAGACCACATTATTGGAAACAAAAAGATCAATTAGATTATCATGTTGGTGCTTGCCATTGGAATGTTCCTTTTAATCGTAGTATGTTATTTGTTTTAGACGAAGAAGGGCATGCAAATGATTTATTATATGATTCACCACATTACCCAGTATTAAATTTAAGTAAAAATGAGGATTGCTTAAATCAAAAAATATGTATTTGTATGCAAACATATGAGTTATATGAACTATTAAAACATTGGGGATTTCCTGATGAAATTGGCTATGAGGAAGTTTTAAAAATAAGAAATAAATTCTTTAGTTGTGACTATATTCTAGATAACTGTGAGTACTATGGAGTTATTGAAACAGATCCACGTGAAACAGGTAGAGCAACGACAGATTCAAAAGGGAATCATAGAACATTTAATATGGACAAAGAGGATAGTGTTATGGCACCTTGCTTTTTTCAAATGATGTGGGATCATAGAGATTTTAGAACTACTGATAAATTTAAACCTCGTGAAGAAGAAGGACCAGTTAAAAGTTTAGGGACTATAAAGCAATAAAAGACACATTGTGTCTTTTTAATTTGACTTATAAATTCTTGTATGATAATATAAGCGCTAATCAAAGGGGAGATATTATGAAATTATATAGAGCTACACCAGATCAATTAGGAAATTTAAGTTGGGTTAAAGGGTTTTGTGAGGATGCTTGTTATAAAATGGGATACATAAATGATTCTAAAGTAAGAGTTTTTTCTTTAGATGGGTTTGAGCTTGATCCAAATATATTATATAGAAGACCTGCGGGGAAGTTTTTCTATAAAGAACCATGGGATGCAGTGTTTTGTTCTTCAAGAATGCATGGTGGCTATAATTTGGTTAGAATACTTGAATATGAATTCCCAGATGAAATAGTAAACAAGTCAATAAGAGGTTTTGGTTTATATAGTGGGAGATATGTACCAGAAGCTAAAATACCGTATGAAGTATTAGAAAAAGAAGGAGTTTTAGAAACTCCATTAGATCCAGAATTAGAGGCTCAATTAAGAAAAACAAAGTTTGAGATACTTAGAGAGTCATTAGAACTATATAAAACTGTAAAACAATGGCCACAATCAAAAAGCCCTGTTGAAAGAATTGAACAAATATTAAATGAAGAACCAGAAACATGTGATGCTATTCACAATATATATATGAAAGAACTTAAGAGATTAATTAAATGCCCATATATAACTGGTAGAACATTCGCAGTAACTAGACAGCATCGTTATGACATGATTGATGATGAATTTTTGATACCATATTCAAATGGAGTCTTAACCAAAGAAAATTACGAAGAGTGGAAAAACACATGTGAAAAAGTATATCGATTAGAATGTCGTTATCATTCATTACATGATGTAGATTGGAAGTAAGAATTTTAAAAAGAGACTAAATACTTAGTCTTTTTTCTTGCTTTATAATTCCCTTTATTGTATAATAGAAAATAATTATTGGAGGGTATTATGTTTAAAAAGAACAAAGTTAACGGATCAAAAACAGTTGTTGAATTGAGTGCAATTGAACAAGAAGTTATGAAAGAACCTTTTGTAAAGGGTAAATTTATTTTAGATGACGAAGATGTTATTATGGTCATAAATCCGACTGATACTCATGATGGGTATAGCATGGTTCATAAAAGATTAGTAAATGGTCAATTAGTAGAAATTAAAAGATGGCCAATAAGAAGTTATTTTTATGGTTATTGTACTAAAGATGTTATAGTAGAGGGATTAAATCTATTTAAAACACAAGGTGTAACTGGTGATAGTATGGCATCATTATATGACTATAAAGCAGGTGAATTTGTTGTTCAACCACAAGTATGGGATTCAATCACAGAAGGAACAAAAGGACAATATTTAGAAAATTATAATGGCTTTTTAGCAGGCTTTAGAGTTCATTCAGATTATGAATCTGATGATGTATATCACTATGATAATCCTGTAACAGGAGAAAAAGTAGTAGAGTGTCATTCTATTTGTACTGATACATTTTATGCAATGTTAAATACAGATGGTACTATTAGAGGTAATAAATTATTTTATGGTTCTTCATTTTCAAGAATAAGAGAAATAATTGATTTAGGTGGTTATGCATCAGTAGAGGATTTTAAAGATAATGTTCGTAAAGAATGTAATGATAAAAAGAAAAAATCTAAAGAAGCATACTATCAATTATTAGCAGATAGAAATGATGGTAGTATCTCACCATATCTAGATAGTGAAGTAAACAATATATTAAAATTAGGTAAGATGCCTGCTAAACAAACTGACTAAGCAATTAGTCTTTTTTATTGATTATAATATTTTTAATGTGATATAATTAGTATGTAATATATAGTAGGAGGATTTATGAAGAAAACTTTTAATTATTATTTAGCTATATTTATTATAATATTATTACTTGCATCAACACTATTACTTGAAGAAAACATTGGTTCTAGAATAGTAACAATTATTACTGTAGGTACTGCTTTAATAGGCGCTGTTGCATTATTTATTCAATATAAAAGAGATAAAAATATAAGTCAAGCAACTTTTATACTTGAGTATGCTAAATACTTTTATAGTTTAAATGGTGTAGAAGATACAATGTCAAAGTTAGATAAATATAGATTAGGAAATAAAGATATTGTAAAGAATTTAAATGATAATGGAGTAATAAATTATTTATTCTGGTGTGAGGAGTTATCAACACTTTTCCAAGAGGGTATTATTGATTTTAAAACAATAGATAATTTATTCTCATATAATTTCTTTTTAATAACAAATAATAAATATATACAAGAAACAGAATTAGTCCCACAAGCAGAATTCTATAAAGGTATATATTACTTGCACCAAGAATGGACTAAGTATAAAAAACAAACTAATCAAAGTGTAATAAATCCTGATGAAAGTTTAGATAAAGTAGAAATATATTCTACATACGCTAAAAAGGGAGATAATTATTACAAAAAAACTTATTAAATAAAAGAAAGCAAATAGGTGCTTTTTTTCTTGCTTTAGAATTTTAGATATAGTATAATAATAAGTAATAAAATTAGGGTGGTTTAATGGAAAAAGTATATATATACACACATGGTAATGACATAGATGGAATAGGTTGTTTAATACTAGCAGATTTAGCATTTGACAATCCTTCATATACATTAGTTTCTAATATTACTGAATTAGAAACTAAGTTTGAAGAAGCACTTAGAAGACCAAAACCTAGTGATTTCTATTCATATGGACGAGAAGGTGAAAAAATAAGTTGTAGACTTGATGGTTATGATAAAGTCTATGTTACCGATTTATGTTTCCATAAAGAATATTTTGAAAGATTGAAAGAGGAACCAGAGATAGCTTCAAAAATAGAAGTTTTTGATCATCATGTGACTGCAATAAAAGAAGGTTGTCTTGAGTATCCTAATGTAAATATAATTGAAAATAGTGATGGTAAAAAAAGATGTGCAACTGATATATTCTATGAATATCTTATTGGACAAGGATTACTTAAAAGATCAAGAGTACTTGATGAGTTTGTAGAACTAACTAGATTAGAAGATACATGGGAGTGGAAAAAAGCTGGAGATAAAGGTGTAGAAGCTCATGATTTAGCGATTCTATTTAATGTATATAACTCAAGCAATTATAGAAAAAATGTAATGCGAGCTATAAAGGAAGCCACTGAAGTATTAGCTCAAAAAGAAGCTAGAATAGACAATTCTAATTTATCAGAAGAAGAAAAAAACATTAGAAAATCAAAAATTAATGTAAAACTAGTTTTATCAAAAGAAGCTACAAAAGCTATAAGACAAATGAAAAGAGAAACTGAAAGACGTTTACAAAAACTTTGGAATGAAGCACAAATACTTACTGATAGTGATAATAATACGTTTGCTGCTGTTTTTGCAGACTATGAATATAGAAATGAACTTGCAGAGTATGTACAACAACTAGTAGAACAAGGTAAAATGAAAGAAGCAATTAGATACTTAGTAGTAGTTGCGCTTGAAAAAGGACAATTTGGTCAAAAATCATATAGAGCTATAGAAGAAGGATTTAATGTAGGTAAGATAGCAGAATCTCATGGCGGAGGAGGTCATGAATCTGCAGCGTCTTCCATTATAACCGAAGCAATGCATAATCATACACTTACATTAAGTAGAAAAGATGCCTTAAAGTATTTAGCAAATAAT